>DRQI01000056.1 GCA_011330545.1 Flavobacteriia bacterium | reverse complement strand
ATTCAGGCACTCACAGGCCGCCTATAAAATGCTCTTTTTCTGCCTCAAAATGGAGTGCCTGAATAGTTCCAAAAATTTTAAGGCTGTACTACAGAAAAAGAACAAGACTGAACCTATTGATTCTATATTTGACTTGACACTAGTTTTATGGGTAATGAAAATGATGGTTTCGGCATGATTCTTGATGCTGTTTTAAAGCGAAACAACGTTAAAAAAATGATATTTCAAGGTTATATCTTTAGAATACTCAAACGTAGTTGCGCAAGAGATGAAGAAGCAATTTTTTGCATAACAAGTGCATGGAAGCTAAACCTAATTTTTAGTAAATGCACTGCTAAAACATATTTTAACACATTATTGATATGAAAATTTTAAAATTAATCCCATTAGTGTTGCTCTTTATTGCAACATCGTGTGTTTCTGTTAGAGTCTCTTCTGATTATGATGAAAAAACAGACTTTAACCAATATAAAACATTTGCTTTCTATAAAAAAGGAATTGATAAAGTTGATATTTCTGATTTAGACAAACGTAGGATTTTACGTGCCATTGAGGCTAATTTATTGGCAAAGGGCTTTACTAAGTCTGAAAATCCTGATTTGTTAGTAAACATCTTTACCAAATCTAGAGAAAAAATAAATGTTTATAATGATAATTATTACGGATGGTATCCTTTTTACTATGGTGGTTATGCCCACTATGGATTAGGGCCTTACGGATTTGGATACGGTGCATATAACAATGTTACCCGGTCTACCGAAGGTACTTTATTTATTGACCTTATTGATGCCAATAAAAAAGAATTGGCATGGCAAGGTATGGGTACCGGTGCTTTGATTACCTCTAAGGATGTAGCTAAAAAAGAAGCCCGTATTAAAGAGTTTGTAAGTGAAATAATGGCTGAATACCCACCAACAAGTGAATAATTATGAAAAATCTTTTGAAACTATCGGCTTCTGTTTTTTTAGTATTGGTATTATTATCTTCTTGCAGCTCTGTAAGAGTTTCTTCTGATTATGATACGAAAACCAATTTTGAAAAATATAAAACATACGCTTTTTACAAAAAAGGAATCAATGCCGCAAACCTTTCTGAGATTGATAAAAAAAGAATATTGTCTGCTGTTGAGGTTCAATTGAAAAATAAGGGGTTTGCCAAATCTAAACACCCTGATTTATTGGTAAATATTGCCACCGATGCGGAAGAGCATGTTGAATTTAGAAATTTAAACGGTTCTTTTTCGCGTTGGCCTTCAACAAGAAGATTTACCAATGGAGAAATTACCGTAGAACTTATTGACTATGCAGATAAAAAAATGGTATGGCAAGGTACGGCTTCAGGGATTTTGAATTACTTAAATACGAAAGAAACAGCTAGCAATAAAGAAAAACAAATCAAAGAATTTGTCTATGAAATAATGACGAAATATCCTCCAACGGCTGAATAAAAGAAGCTATGGTAAGTTTATTCATAACTCATCTATTTTAAAATTCTTTACTACGAATAGTTCTGTTTTAATTGAGAAACCCGAAGTAAGAAATGTGCTTACTTCGGGTTTTTCTATATAACTATTACCTGTTTTCTTTTATGGCTGCCTGTGCTGAGGCTACCCGTGCAATAGGAACCCTAAAAGGCGAACAGCTTACATAATCCATTCCGGTAGTATAACAGAATTCTACTGAACTAGGTTCTCCACCGTGCTCGCCACAAATACCAACTTTTAGGGTTGGTTTTACACTGCGCCCTTTTTCGGTACCCATTTTTACGAGTTGGCCTACGCCTTCTTGATCTAACACCTCAAACGGATCAACAGTTAAAATGCCTTTTTCTATATATATCGGTAAGAATTTACCGGCATCGTCTCTGGAGTACCCAAAGGTCATTTGTGTTAAATCATTGGTTCCGAAAGAGAAAAACTCAGCCCGCTGTGCGATTAAATCGGCTGTTAAGGCCGCCCGTGGAATTTCAATCATTGTACCTACCAAATAATCTATAGTATCATTTCTTTCTTCAAATACCTTTGAAGCGGTAGCCCTAATAATATTTTCTTGTTCGATAAATTCATTTAATGTTCCTACCAAAGGCACCATTATTTCGGGTTTCGCCTCCACTCCTTTTGCTTTTAGGTCTAAGGCTGCTTCTATAATGGCCCTCGTTTGCATTTCGGTTATTTCAGGATAGGTATTGCCTAACCTACAACCTCTATGGCCTAACATTGGGTTAAACTCTTCTAACTCTGCTACTTTGTTTTTAATGGCTTGTAATGAAATGTGCATCTCTTCGGCCAATTCTTTTTGGGTTGCCAATTGATGGGGCACAAATTCGTGTAAAGGTGGGTCTAGTAACCTGATGGTAACCGGCAATCCCTGCATGGCTTCAAAAATTCCTTCAAAGTCACTGCGCTGCATCGGCAGTAACTCTTCTAGGGCTTGCCTTCTTCCTTTTACGGTATCTGCTAATATCATTTCGCGCATGGCTTTGATACGGTCAACTTCAAAAAACATGTGTTCTGTCCTAGTCAAACCAATCCCTTGTGCCCCAAAATTACGTGCTACTTTTGCGTCTTTAGGGGTATCGGCATTTGTTCTAACTTTCATGGTAGCATATTTGTCTGACAATTCCATAATTTCTGCAAACTCGCCACTCAATTCGGGTTCAATAGTTGCTACTTTTCCTTCAAAAATATTTCCGGTGGTACCATTTAATGAAATCCAGTCGCCTTCATGAAACTCTTTTCCATCAATTACCATGGTTCGTTTTTTATAATCTATATGGATGCTTCCGGCGCCTGAAATACAACATTTTCCCATACCTCTTGCTACTACGGCTGCATGTGAAGTCATTCCGCCACGGGCAGTTAAAATACCTTTGGCAAGGTTCATACCTTCTAAATCTTCGGGTGATGTCTCGATACGTGTTAAAATGGTATTTTTATATTTATTGGCTTCGTCGGCAAAGAAAACAATTTGCCCCGTGGCTGCTCCCGGAGAGGCAGGCAAGCCTTGTGCTATTACACGGGATGTTTTGAGGGCTTTAGGGTCAAAAACGGGGTGTAATAACTCATCTAATTTATTGGGTTCTATCCTGAGTAAGGCTTCTTTTTCATCAATTAATTTTTCTTTTAAAAGGTCAACGGCTATTTTTACCATGGCGGCTCCGGTGCGTTTTCCATTTCTTGTTTGCAAAATCCATAGTTTACCTTCTTGTATGGTAAATTCCATATCTTGCATATCGCGATAATGCTTTTCTAATTTGTCTTGATAGGTATTTAGTTCATTGTAAACAGAAGGCATTAATTCTTCTAGGGAAGGATATTTTTCTTTTCTTTCTGCTTCTTCAACGTTGGCCAATGCTGCCCAGCGTTGTGAGCCTAATTTAGTAATCTGTTGTGGTGTTCTTACTCCGGCAACTACATCTTCTCCTTGGGCATTAATTAAATATTCTCCATTAAAAACATTTTCACCGGTAGCAGCATCGCGCGTAAAGCAAACACCCGTACCTGAATTTTCGCCCATATTACCAAAAACCATTGCCTGCACATTTACGGCGGTTCCCCAATCTGAAGGGTAACCGTGCATTTTTCTGTAATAGATAGCCCTATCGCCATTCCAACTGTTAAATACGGCCATTACGGCTCCCCACAACTGATCCCATGGATTTACCGGAAATTCATGTCCGGTACGTTTTTTTACGGTATCTTTAAAATCGTATACCAAATCTTTTAAATCTTGTACTGTAAATTCGGTATCTAATTTTATATTTCTTTTATGTTTTAGGGCTTCTATAATTTCTTCAAAGGGGTCGATATCGTCTTTTGATTCAGGTTTCATTCCCAAAACTACTCCTCCGTACATTTGAACAAAACGCCGGTATGAATCCCACGCGAGGCGTTCATTATTTGTTTTTTTTGCCAACCCGATAACGGCATCGTCATTCAATCCTAAATTTAATACTGTATCCATCATCCCCGGCATTGAAACTCGTGCCCCGGAGCGCACTGAAATTAGCAAAGGGTTTTCTTTGTCTCCAAATTTAGTACCCATGACTTGTTCAATACTTTCGATGGCTTTTTCAACTTCGTCTTTTATCATTTCAATGACAGCTTCTTTGCCTAATTGATTGTATTTTGTACATACTTCGGTAGTGATGGTAAATCCGGGAGGAACCGGTATTCCGATTAAGCTCATTTCAGCCAAATTTGCACCTTTGCCTCCTAAAAGGTCTCTCATATTGCTATTTCCATCGGCTGTTTTATTTCCGAATTTATACACACTCATTTTTACATCTTGTAAAGTCTCCATAATATTAAATCTATTGTTAAAAAAAATCCGCTATCAAAATTATAACTTTTGTTACTGAATTTTAATGATTTAAATCATGTTATTGTGTGATGATTGTTACTGAAATTATGGGGGAATGTTTAGGGATTTGGAAGAGAATACAAAATTATTCTAAATTTTGTTGAAGTTATATAATATAGAATTATCTTATTAAAATCAGCAACCCAAAGTATATTTACAGTAATCTATTTAAAAAACCGCCAATGATGTCGGCGGTTTAATGCATCGAAGATAAAATCTAAGAACCCTGAATTTTATAAATATTACTCACAGGGTATTTGATCAATTAATACTCCTTGACAATAGACGGGTGCATACCCACCAACACAGCAATTATCGCCAATAAGCACAGGCCCCGGACAATTATATCCTCCATTGCCCCCACCTTTAATGTTTTTTCTTTCATTTTTGTCAAGTTCTTTTGCACCTTTTAAATTTGCTAATTTTTTCATAATAAAAATTTTAACTAAGTATGGCCTTGAACATTTTGAGACTGTCAAGGTTTTTAGTAATTACTGAAATTATTAGAATAAATTCTTATTAGTAAAAAAGAGACTTTATTCATAGTCTCCTGTTGGAGCCGGTTCACAGATTACCCCAGCTTGACCTTGCGACAAACATGCTCCATCACAACATCCCCATTGACATGCAATGTAGAGGCAATTTCTTTGAAGTCCTCCATTAATTGATTTTTGTTCATTTTTACTGAGTGCTTTGACACCTTTTAAATTTGCTAGTTTTTTCATAATAATAGATTTAAATTTATTTATACCTTGAACATTTTAAGACCGTCAAAGTTTCAGTCTGTTTTCTACAAAGTGTTGTTCTTTTTTAGTGTTTTTTTTAAGTAATATCCCTTCTTAATTAACCACTTCATATTCTTTTGGACAATTACTTTCTATTTCAGTTTGTTCTGTTAAATCGTCAATAAAATAGATTAGGTCTCTTCTATCATACTCTTTAGGAAAAGGCCTTCCGTTGATTAGCAT
>DRQI01000055.1 GCA_011330545.1 Flavobacteriia bacterium | reverse complement strand
CCTCCGTCGCGGCACTCAAACTAACAATAATTTAGATGTTTATCATTGTTTTTAACTAAATATCGGATAATAATTTCATTGGTTAAACTCAGATAAAAGTTATAAACCCTACGTGTCAATTCGAGTGATTTTTCAAAGACAAACCCTAGTTTGTTTTTGAAAAATTATATCGAGAATTTGGCTATCGATTACTAATAAGGTTCTCGCGATACGCCGCTCCTACGTCGCGGTACTGAAAAGCACGGAAAAAATGTAGCAAAAACAAATATTAAACCTTTTCTTGCGTTAATAGTCTAAAGTAAAAAACCTAGTTTGTTGATTGCCGAAACCACACTAATAGCACAACTTAAAAATCCGCTTACCCAAGAGCAAGCATTCAGAACGCTACTATCACAGTACAAAGAGCGTTTGTATTGGCACATAAGAAAAATTGTAATTTCGCATGATGATGCTGATGACGTGTTACAAAATACTTTTATCAAAATTTATCGAAATATTGGTACCTTTAAAGCAGAAAGTAAATTGTATTCTTGGATGTATCGTATTGCTACCAACGAATCGATTACTTTTATCAACAAAAGAGCCAAGCAGCACCATATTGGTGTCAGTGAAATGCAAGAGCGGTTGGTAGAAAATTTAGAAGCCGATGTACATTTTGACGGCAATGAAATGCAACGGCAATTGCAAAAAGCGATTGCTACCCTACCGCAAAAACAACAATTGGTTTTTAATATGAAATACTTTGATAATATGAAATATAAAGACATCTCTGAAATATTAGATACGTCGGTAGGAGCTTTAAAAGCATCCTACCACCACGCTGTTAAAAAAATTGAGAACTTTTTAACAGAATAATATTAAACCATTGGCTTTTTTTAAGGTCAAATAGGCAAATGAAAAAAAATAAATTACAACATATAAAATCACAAAAAGGCGGTTTTAAAACTCCCGAAGGATATTTTGATACTGTTGAAGATGCCGTATTTGCAAAAATTACGAGTGAAAAATTTGCCGAAAAAGAAGGTTTTTCGACACCAAGCTCTTATTTTGATACTGTTGAAGATACTATTCTTACAAAGATAAAAGGAGAAGAAAACCAACAATCAAGGCAAGCAGCTTTGCCGAATACAACACCCACCGGGTATACAATCCCCGAGAATTATTTAGAAACGGTAGAAAATACTATTGTAAGCAAACTCAATAATAAGAAAGCATCCGTTAAGGTGATTGATTTTAAAACTTTTATTTTAAAAAGAGTGATACCGTTGGTTGCCGCCGCATCAGTATTATTATTTATTGGCTTGCACTACAACTCAAAAAATAAAATAAAAATAGAAGATGTTGCAGCCTCAGAAATAGAACAATGGATAGATGAAGGCCTCATCACCTTAGATACAGATGAAATTGCCGAAGCATATAGCGATGTAGAATTAGAAGATACAACTACTTTTGACGAAGAAGAATTGCTAGATTATTTAAATGGCACAGATGTTGAAAGTTTGCTTTTAGAAAATTAATCAAAATGAAAAAATTATTATTGAGCTTATCCTTATTATTATTTACAACAATAACCCTTGTTGCCCAAAATATTGATAGAGACAAAATTAAAGCTCTTAAGACAGCACATATTACCAACGCACTAGACCTTACATCGAGCGAAGCCGAAAAGTTTTGGCCGGTATACAATGCATACGAGCAAAAGATATATCAAATAAAAACTGTAAAAATGAGGCAACTCTCTCGTAAATTACGATTGGCCGGTGGTATGAAAAATCTTTCAGAATCTGAAGCAACTACTATCTTACAAGAATTTCTCAATATAGATTTTAATGTGGCTAGTGAAAAAAAGAAACTCTTCAAAAGCCTTACGGGAATCATCTCTTCTAAAAAGATGATAAAATTACTGCGCGCCGAACAAAGTTTTAATAAAGAACTCTTAAAGAGGCTACAAGAAAAAAGATTGAAAAGAAAATAATACCCGTATAAGAATTTTATTTTTTCAACGTTATTACATTACACTAAAAAAGATTGAAATATGAAGAAAAGGATTATTGCTGCTATGGCATTTTTTGGAATTACTGTATTTAATACGGTAATGGCACAGGAAACTGTTAAAAACGAGAACCCTGTTAAAAAATTAGTTTCGACAAAAGGCACTATCAATAGCAGTCACAAAAAAGCCTTAAAAGTGAATTATAAAGGTGTAGAATACTATATTATTGATGGTATTTGGCATACAAAATTCAAAAACAAACTCATACTAAAACAACCTCCAAAAGGCGCAAGGCTCACATTTGTACCCGAAGGTGGCGAAATGGTAACAATGGGCGGTAAAAAGTATTATAAGTCTAACGGTATTTTTTACAAAAAAATCAAAGGCGGCTTTTATGAAGTAGCAAGGCCGTAAACGTATAGTCTTTGGTGTTTTTAAATCGATTCAAAACCGGCTATATCTCAATTAAAAAAATAAATCACATCAACTGAGCCATAGGCATGTGCCGTATCTCTATTATTATCGACAGATTGTGTGAGGTACGATATGCTGTACCCTAAATTAAAATGTTTTGTGGTACATTTCAATCCAAATTGCAAACTCCCCGTCAGAGGCTCGGCATTAAATGTTACCGGGCTATTGTTATTAAAAAGGCTGCCTTCTAACGTTGCATTGCTGATTACATAGGTAAATTGAGGCTTTACATAAAAATAAAATTCTTTTATTCTTTTCTGCTGATGGCTGATATTACTATTGAACAAAACCGTATTTGATACAGAAGCTAGGTTTTTAAGGCCTATCCTACTTATAAACCCAATACCCAATTGGTTAAATATAGTCCCAAATTTTACTTCGCTAAAAATATTGAGGTCAATAGTACCATGGCCATAATACTGAAGGTTTTTAAGGTAAAAAGCATCAATATTTATTCCTATTTGGTCTCTTATTTGATATTCCCAGCCTGCTACGTTTTTAAAACTAAAAGTTCTATGCAGCCATTTTTGTACGTCATCGGCCTGCGAGCCGGGCCCTAATATCCCTAGCTGGTAATTCAACCTTAAAAACTGTTGCTTTTTATAATAATTGGTCACTCCAAAATTAGCAAATAAATAACCCGCAAAAGGCCTGTCATGCTCAACTATATCAGGAACATTAGGTTTTGAAGGCGTAAACATAAACTGCCCTATTTGAAAATTATAAATTTTTTTTATCAATTTATCGGAAGTTTTATTCGATAAAAACTGATATGAAAAAATTAAGCCGTTGGTATAATACTGGTCTTTGGTTAATGAAATAAACGCGTCGTTATCTTCCACAAATCCGAATGATTTTGAATACTGTCCGTAAACCATACCACACAGTAAAATGGCAACGGTTACTAGTGTTAATTTCATCGATTGCTTTTTATTGAAAATATTATAGAACAGACAAAAAACACAGTAGAAACTTACAGTACTTAGTGTGTTGTTTGCAAAAAATTAGGATATGGCTGTACAAAGCACCTGAGTATTTTTCTTAAACCCTCATACTTTTACAAAAAGTATTATACCTTTTATGTAAAAGCCACTTCCTTTTCTCATTGCCAATGATTCTTATTTAGCATTGACAATTGCCTTTACAATTTTAGTCATATCTTTTTTAGTGAGCATTTTTTTTGAATTGTACATGGCAGCACCAACAGCACCCCCTAAACCAAATGCCTTAGGCCGTACATAGGTTAAAACTTGGCCGTCTTTTGCATCAACCACATACTGTACATGAAAAAGTTTTGAGACTTTAATAGGGCCATTACTACCGGTCATTTGCCCGACAGGTACAACTTTTATATAGGCAATATTGGCATCGTTGGAAAGAATTGCCGAATCAATTTCTTCTTTGGTGGTTATTTTATATTTATAAGAATATATTTTATCAATTTCATTGAGTAATTTAGAAGTCAAATCATCTTTAGCAAGCAGTAAGGTTTTGTTTTTAATTTTACCTGCATTTGAAGCTAACTCATTTAACATTTCTTTTTTTGATTTTTTACCGGTTTTCAAATCAACCCTACTTTGCAAATAATACTGTATTTGTTGAATCATAAATTTAAAATCGGCTTCGTTAGGGATGCCCGTAGGATACATTATAGAATACACAGGTTTTTTGTTCCCTACAATACCTATGGTAAAATCATGAGTGGTAATTAACCCTTTTAATTTTATTTGAGAAAATCCGTCATCGCCTTTATGGATAACTTTTTTAAAAAATGCATAGTTGCCATTCTGGGCTTTTGAATTGTATTCTTTAAACTCTTGTTTTGTAATTACCTTTACCTCCTTAGAAAAATTCCAGTTTTTTTCAAAAGCTGTTTGTAAAGCTTCATTGTATTCTTTTGCCCCATCATTTTCATCTTCCAGCACAACTAACAAGGGTATTTTTTTAATCTTCTGAACGTCTTCAAGTTTTCCGTATCCAAATTGTGCATGAACCGAATTTAATGTTATTAAAACGAATACTAATAAGAATTTGATTTTCATGATTGATTTTTTAATTATTATAATGGCATACCGTAACAAACGAAAAAGCCAATTGAAAATTTCAACCGGCTTTACTATTTTTTTTGATTTTAAGAATACATTTTTTCTCGCAGTTCCCTTATTTTTTTATTTTCGAGATATTCATCAAAGGTAGTATATCTGTCAATAACACCTTTGGGTGTTAGCTCAATTACCCTATTGGCAACGGTTTGTGCAAACTCATGGTCATGTGTTGAAAATAATACGGTACCCTTAAAATTTTTGAGTGAATTGTTAAAGGCCTGAATAGATTCTAAATCGAGGTGATTGGTAGGTTCGTCAATCAATAAAACATTCGCCCGTATCATCATCATTCGCGAAAGCATACACCGTACTTTTTCACCGCCCGATAATACATTGCATTGTTTTAGGGCCTCTTCGCCACTAAAGATCATCTTGCCTAAAAACCCTCTGATATAAACTTCTTCCCGCTCTTCTTCGGTAGTAGCCCATTGGCGTAACCAATCTACCAAAGACAACTCATTTTCAAAAAAATTAGAATTTTCAATAGGCAAATAGGCCTGTGTTGTAGTTACGCCCCAAGAAAACTTTCCGGCATCGGGTTGTTGATTTCCCATCACAATTTCATAAAATGCGGTAACTGCCCTAGAGTCTTTTGACAACACCACAACTTTATCCCCTTTGGTTAAATTGATATGGATATCGTCAAACAACACCTCTCTGTCAATTGTTTTTTTCAAACCTTCAACGTGTAAAATTTGATCTCCGGCTTCGCGTTCTTGTTCAAAAATAATAGCCGGGTAACGCCTGCTCGAAGGTTTTATATCTTCGATATTTAATTTCTCAATCATTTTTTTTCTACTGGTTGCCTGCTTAGATTTAGCAACATTGGCAGAAAAACGCCTGATAAACTCTTCTAATTCTTTTTTCTTTTCTTCAGACTTTTTATTTTGCTGTGCCCGCTGGCGCGCAGCTAACTGGCTTGATTCGTACCAAAATGTATAGTTACCCGAATAGTTGTTAATTTTGCCGAAATCAATATCCGAAATATGAGTACAAACGGCATCTAAAAAGTGCCTGTCATGCGAAACCACAATGACCGTATTTTCATAATTTGCCAAAAAATTCTCTAACCATCCAATGGTTTCAAAATCCAAATCATTGGTAGGCTCATCCATAATCAATACATCAGGGTTGCCAAATAAAGCTTGTGCCAACAATACCCTTACTTTTGCCTTTCCGTCTAAATCTTTCATCAACGTATAGTGCAACTCTTCTTTGATACCCAAATTTGACAACAATGCAGCAGCGTCACTTTCGGCATTCCACCCGTTCATTTCTTCAAACCGCACTTGTAACTCGCCTATTTTATCAGCATTTTCATCCGAATAGTTGGCGTACAGTTCATCAATTTCAGTTTTAACGGTATACAATTCTTTATTGCCTTTTAAGACAGTTTCCAATACCGGAAATTCATCATAGGCAAAGTGGTCTTGGGTCAATACTGACATCCGTTTTCCTTTTTCTAATGAAACCGTACCCGATGTAGGCTCAAAATCTCCCGACAGTATTTTTAAAAAAGTTGATTTTCCGGCACCATTGGCACCTATAATACCATAACAATTACCTTGTGTAAATACGGTATTTACCTCATCAAATAAAATACGTTTGCCAAATTGGACCGATAAATTTGAAACTGTTAGCATTGCAGTGATTTTAAAATTCTGGCAAAAGTAGTAAAATACTGCTATATCTAAGCTATAACTACCTGTATATTTTAACAACTAATTAACTAAATTATGTATGTGAATGGCTAGTTTTGTATATAACTATATAATAGTATACACGTGTGTCAATAATTGCTAGCCATAGAGACTTTAAAAGATTTTTATTATTGCCTTTTTTTCTGTTGCTATTTGTAAACTGTGAAGAGGGCAACAAAAATAATGCTACGTATTTCGGTGGTCAAATAATCAATCCGAAATCAAATAAAATATATCTTTATAAAGGTGAAAAATTATTAGATTCTGCCCTTTTAGACGCCAAACATAAATTTTTAATTAAAATAGATACTTTACTGCTTGGCCTTTATATTTTCAAACATTATGATGAAATTCAATATATTTATTTAGAGCCTAAAGACAGTTTATTGATGCGGCTAAATACTTGGGCTTTTGACGAGTCATTGGTCTTTAGCGGAAGAGGTGCAGAACGCAATAATTTGTTGATTAATTTATTTTTGGAAAACGAAAAAGAAGACAAGTCTTTCTTTGATTTTTATGCACTTAATGACAGCCTTTTTGAACTCAAAATCGATTCGGTATTACAACGAAAAAAATTACTGTATAACCAATTTAAGGAAGAAGTCCCCGAAACTTCGCCACTGTTTGACAAATTGGTGAATGCTGCTATTTATTTTCCGTTATACAGAAAAAAAGAAGCCTATCCTTACCGCTATAAAAAAACATTAAAAACTGCCGATTACCCGCATTTGAGCCCCACATTTTATAAATTTAGAAAAGACATAAACATCAATGATAAAGAATTGATAAATTTCTATCCTTATCAAGATTATGTAAAAACCTATCTCTATCACCTCGCTTTTGAAAAACAAATCCTCAATGACGACAACGGAAGTATCGATGTCAATTTTATGAAAGAGGCACTAGAAAATTTAGAGATTGACGATGTAAAAAATAATTTTTTACATCAAGGGATGTGGTTCGCTTTATTGGATGAAAATATTTCAAAAGAAGAAAAAGCCAAAGCGCAACGTTTATTTTTCGACCATTGTAGCGATGAAAAAAGTGTTGCTGACATCGCTAATTTGATCAAAGCCGCCGAAAGATCGCCCAAAGGAGAAAAACTACCTGATATTACCGTGTTTGACTATGATGGAAACCCCCAACAGCTGAATGATATCATTCAACAAAAAAATGTGGTTATTTATACCTG
>DRQI01000054.1 GCA_011330545.1 Flavobacteriia bacterium | reverse complement strand
CAACTTTCTGCGGCTGCTTTTGCTGACAAAATTGGTGTACAGCGTTCTAGTATTTCGCATTTGCTTTCGGGCAGAAATAAACCGAGTTTAGATTTTGTTTTAAAAGTATTGGATGTATTTAATGAAGTTGAATTGTATTGGCTGTTGAATGGCAAGGGTACTTTTCCGAAAACTACCAGCCCTACTCCTAGCGATTCTTTTTTAAAAACCGATAAGGTTCGTGCCATAAAGAACGATAGTGATATAGACCGCGTTATTATATTTTACAAAGACGGTACCTTTCAAGAATACCAACAGGCAACAAAGGCGAAAAAAAAATCCGGGCGTTAAACCCGGAATTTTATATATTTCTTAAACTATTAAATGTTATTCTTTAAATAAGCCTCCTAAATCTTTTAATTGGTCAGAATCAATAGATTGAATACTTGTTGCCAGTTTCATAATTTTAGCAGGCTCCATATTGTCGCCTAACACCCTTACTAAGGCAAACCCTTTTGTTTTGTCAGAAGCATATACGATTACTTCATCCATGGCAGAATCGCTTCCTTCATATTTAATGACTAAGCTCATCCCCTTGTCTTTTATGCGTATCAATTCTTTGAACTTCGGGTTTTTTAAGATGGTTTTCACTTTCTTTTTTTCAATGATATAGGCTTCTTGATTGGTATCATCTCTTTTAAAAGCCAAAACATTAAACTTTTTAAATGATGCCAACGCTTCTTCTGCTTCGGGCGGTAAATCTTGCTTAAATTTTAAAACGCTAGCCGGAACGTCAAATGACCTGAAATTTTTATTGCTTTGATTGTCTATATAATACTTTTGCAAAGAGGCTTCGCTACTACACGATATGCCTGCCAATAGCATGACAAATACACCGATATATATTGTTATTTTTTTCATAAGATTAGTGTTTTTTCTGGATGTCTTTAAGGTGTTCTCCGCCTTTGATATCCATTTGTTTCGTCAATTCTGAAATTTTATTCAAGTCGATATCTCCGGTTATTGAAACGATGACGGCTTCCGGGTTACGGCTTCCGGTACTGTCTTTTTTAATACCGTAAACAAACATAAACAACTCGCTAACATGGTCTTCATCTTTACCTTCTCTGATATAAATTTTCACATTGGCATCTTTGTCTTTTACACGCATTAATTCTGATAGCTTAGTAGATTTTAAATATCCGGCAACTTTTGCTTTCATTTTTGCAGCTATGGTACTGTTTTCGGTAGCATATACTTTTAAGCTGTTTAAGCCCCTTATCAAACTCATATAATCTTCGGCATCTGCCACATCGCCACCCATTTGTTCTAATAATTTAAAAGCGCGTTTATTGATGACTACGGTAGAGACATCATCCATATCCTCAAAGGTATCAAATACTGATTGCGCAAAGGTAAATAATGGTAATACCGCAATCATAAAAGCGATAAGTGCTTTTTTAGGTTTCATTTTTATATTGTGTATTGTGTTCATAATTTTTATTTTTTTGTGGTTTTAAATATTTTGTGTTGTGCTTTGCCAAACTCTTGTAATCCGGCAACGGCAACATGTTCTCCTTTGTTTAGGTTTTTAGAGATGAGTTGGAGTGCCTTTTGAGTTTCTTGGTAAGCATTAACGGCTTCTAAACGGTCTTTTTCGCTCAGGCCGCGGGATTGGTTTATAGAATAAATACTAACCATCACAACTACAAGTGCCGCTATTGACAACCATTTCCAATTCATTTTTCTAGGTTTTAAAGGAATGGTTTTTGTAAATCGCTCTGCACTGCTCTCAGTAAAATAATTGAAATATGCTTTGTATTCTATAAGATGGCCGGGTACATTATTGTGTTGAAAATAATCTTTCAATACCTGCTCTTCTTGTAGTGTGGTTTCAGCATTCTCATATTTTTTAATGAGTTGTTCTATATTAGCTAATTCCATAATTGTGTTGTTTTATCAGTTGTTCTCTTATTGTTTTTCTGGCTCTAGACAGCGCTACACGCACTGCTGTGGGTTGCAAGTCAAGAATCTTGCCAATTTCTTCATATTCATAATTCTCAACGTCTCGCAATTGTATGATCATTTTTTGTTTTTCTGGCAATCTTTCTATTAGTTCATGTACTTTTCGAACACTGTCTTTCAATTCTATATCCCGCTGTAATGAGATGGTATGATCTTTATAGTTACTATGTACTAATTTTAAGTTATTTGAGCGTTTTGCCTTCAATTGGTCTAAGCAATAGTTCTTGGTCATGGTCATTGCAAAAGCCTCAATATTATTGTACTGCTTCAATTTGTTTTTATTCTTCCATAATTTCAAATACAGTTCTTGTGTGGCATCTTCAGCTTCATCTGTCGAAACCAGCAATCGTTTTGCCAGCCTAAAAACTTTATCTTTAAAAGGTAATACGGTATGTAAAAACTCTTTTTGTCGCATTCTTGGTATTGGTTAGGTATTCCATCTTACTGCAATACATCCTTACGACGAACAAGATAAGAATTTGTTACATAGAACCTAAAACCCGCTAATCGGTATTCTTGGATAGCTGAAAAACTTTCTAACACAAAATTAATATGGTATGTATTTTGATGTAATAGGGTATCACAATAGAATTTCGGTGTTGTATTGAGTGAGTGAATATAATATCTAAAAAAGCAAATAACAAATTTCAAATTCAAATATCTGTATCTGCCGTCAAAACCCTTCATACGTTTTAATATGTGGTTTCGTAGGCTCCCCTAAATTTTGATTTTTTGAAAATTGATTTTTATATGTGTTTTGAAAATTGATATGTGCCACTCTTTTGATATAGAACTAAAATTTTAATAGTGCTGTTAGTCTACTCTGACAATCAGTAATTATTTTAGTAAATTGCGACAAAATATAAATAAAATAGTAAATCGATGAAAAAAATAGCTTTTGTAATAGTTACCCTACTCTCACTGATAATAATTAGTTGTAATAATAATGATAATAATAACACTCCTGATGTTGCATTGGCCAATGAAGTTAATGATTTTGTATGGAAGGGCTTGAACTTATTTTATTTTTGGCAAAGCAATGTTCCTGAATTAGCCGATAATAAATTTGCCGACCAAAATGAATTAAATTCTTTTTTAAATACATTTTCTGACCCTGAAAATTTGTTTGATAACCTATTATTCGATACCCAAAATACTGACAAATGGAGCTGGATTGTTGATGATTATGTGGCTCTTGAACAACAATTTCAAGGAATCAGTAAAAATAACGGTGTCGATTTTGGCCTGGTACGCTTACAAGGCAGTAATGATGTTTTTGGCTATGTACGCGCTATTTTGCCAAATTCTAATGCTTCTACAAAAAATATTCAACGCGGTGATTTGTTTTTGGAAGTTGACGGACAGCAAATTACCGTTGATAATTTTAGGGACCTGTTATTTGGTGCCAATAATTCGTATACCCTCGGATTGGCTTCTATTACTAATAATACGATCTCTTTAACCGGGGAAACCGTAGCGTTGACCAAAGAAGAATATACTGAAAATCCGGTTTTT
>DRQI01000053.1 GCA_011330545.1 Flavobacteriia bacterium | reverse complement strand
ACCTGGCTAAAAATTTTATGATAATTTTTCGTTTCTTCAAATGAAAGTGTCTTAGTTTTGTATTTTAGATTTCTAATTGCAATGTCAATTGTAAACCAAAAAAATAATTCATTTAGTTATCGTTACAAATTTAGTATTTTCAAATGAATCTCAATCTTCTCAAAGAAAATATTATCAACATAATAGGTAACAATACACGTATTGAAGACTCCTTACAAAACATTTGTAATATGTTACATCAAGAAGTTGAACACTATGATTGGGTAGGGTTTTATGTTAAAAACGGTACAAAGCAAGAGTTAAAATTAACACAATTTGCAGGTAAGCCAACCGAGCACACATCAATTCCTTTTGGGAAAGGTATTTGCGGACAGGTAGCCGTGAGCAACCAGAATTTTATTGTACAAGATGTACTAGAACAAGATAATTATATTTCGTGCGGAATTGATGTGAAAAGCGAAATCGTAATTCCGATTTTTGTCAACGGAGAAAATATCGGGCAACTGGATATTGATTCGCATACCAAAAACCCATTTACCGAAAAAGATACCGAATTATTAGAATTTGTTTGCCGGAAAGTGGCTACTTTAGATATTTTAAAACTGATATAATGACTGCATCACTACAAACACTTTACGAAAGAGAATTGGATACCCTTACCAAAGAAGTATCGGCCTATACCGATGATACGGTTTTTTGGAAAATAGAAAATGCCATTAAAAACAGTGGCGGAAACCTAGCGATACACCTGATTGGCAATTTGAATCACTTTATTGGAGCAACGCTTGGAAACACCGGATATGTCAGGCAACGCGATAAAGAGTTTAACGATAAAAACATCTCCCGCGAACAAATCATTAACGAAATATCGCAACTAAAAGTTATGGTAGCAAAGGTACTTTCTACGCTTAGCCAACAAGATTTAGAAAAAACATATCCCATCGATGTGTTTGGCCATAAAATGACTACCGAATATTTTTTACTCCACCTTTACGGACATTTGAATTATCACTTGGGGCAAATAAACTATCACAGGCGTTTGTTGGATGCGACTAATTAGTAGTGAGTAGTTAGGTTCAAGGTTTAAGGTTTAAGGTTTAAGGTTTAAGGTTTAAGGTTTAAGGTTTAAGGTTTAAGTAATTTAAAATTATTTTACAATGGAGGCTATACTGAGTTCTTTCGTTATAGCCCTTAGTTCAAAATACATTTTAGAGACAAGCTGATTAGCAATAGCCCATCCAGAAATAGAATATCTTAACACAGAATCTATATTCAACAAGAACACCCTCAAAAACTTTCAAAAGAGAATGTCCAATCATTAAACAGAATAATCAAATACACAATTTTTCAAGCAACACACTCATCATCCTCTCACTACTAACTACTCACTACACACTACTAACCACTGTTAATAAATTGTTCATTCTTTCCACTACCTTTTTTGGTGATTAAACTCCCGTGTTTTAGTAGTTTTGAAAAACCTTAACACCACAACCAAATGAGTATTTCAAAAAAAGCCAAATCTGCATTGATTTCGGTATTTCATAAAGACAGATTAGCGCCTGTTGTCAATCAATTACACAAATTGGGCATCACCATTTATTCAACCGGCGGTACCGAAAAATTTATCAAAGAACTGGGTGTCCCGGTAGTAGCAGTAGAAAAATTAACATCGTATCCATCTATCCTTGGCGGAAGGGTTAAAACACTACACCCAAAAGTATTTGGCGGTATTTTATCGAGACGAAATAATGACGATGACATCTCACAACTGCAACAGTATGAAATTCCTGAAATAGACATTGTTATCGTTGACCTATATCCTTTTGAAAAAACCGTAGCTTCGGGAGCCTCAGAACAAGCTATCATCGAAAAAATTGACATCGGGGGAATTTCATTGATACGGGCAGCAGCCAAAAATTTTAAGGATGTAATTTGTGTTTCTTCTGTGCAACAGTACGATGAATTCTTAGAAATAATACGTACTCAAAATGGCGAAACAAGCCTTGAACAACGCAAGGCGTTTGCGGCAAAAGCCTTTAACGTTTCATCACATTACGATACAGCCATTTTTAACTATTTTAATGCTGACCACGGCATTGCTTCTTTAAAGATAAGCGAAACAAATGGCAAGGTGTTGCGTTACGGTGAAAACCCACATCAAAAAGGGTTTTTCTTCGGTAATTTTGATGAAATGTTTACCAAATTACACGGCAAAGAATTAAGCTATAACAACTTATTAGATGTAGATGCGGCTGTAAATTTGATGAATGAATTCAGTTCCGGCGACGCAGATCCAACTTTTGCCATTTTAAAACACAATAATGCCTGTGGATTGGCACAACGCGAGACACTTTTACAAGCCTATACCGATGCGTTGGCAGGCGATCCGGTTTCGGCATTTGGAGGCGTTTTAATTTCAAATACCGAAATTGATGAAGAAACTGCCGGTGAAATTCATAAATTATTTTGCGAAGTAGTTATTGCACCTTCTTATAACAGTGAGGCGTTAGAAATATTAAAAGGTAAAAAAAACAGGATTATTCTTATTCTTAAAGAAGTTGAATTGCCAAAAACCATTACAAGGAGTTGTTTGAATGGAGCTTTAGTACAAGATAGAGATTACAAAACCGATACCGTTAAGGAATTGGAAACAAAAACCATTATTTCACCGACCGATGAAGAAATAGAAGACCTGCTATTTGCTTCTAAAATCTGTAAACACACAAAGTCAAATACTATTGTATTGGCAAAAAACAAACAACTTTTGGCTAGTGGTACCGGACAAACTTCGCGTGTTGATGCGTTGAATCAAGCCATAGTAAAAGCCGTGCATTTCAATTTCGACTTAAAGGGTGCTGTCATGGCCAGTGACGCTTTTTTTCCGTTTCCCGATTGTGTTGAAATTGCCCATAATGCCGGAATCAATGCTGTCATTCAGCCCGGCGGCTCTATCAAAGACCAATTATCGATAGACTTTTGTAATAATAACAACATGTCAATGGCCTTTACCGGAACTCGGCACTTTAAACATTAACGTGAGTTCTAATAACTCATTTAAATTTATTACCTTTGCGCATTCGTGAAATTTTCTAACCCAAATAAATAACTCTATGGGATTTTTCGACTTCATGACCGAGGATGTCGCTATTGATTTAGGCACGGCAAATACACTTATCATACACAATGGTAAAGTTGTAATTGACAGTCCGTCTATCGTAGCCAAAGACAGAACCACCGGTAAAATCATTGCTATTGGCCAAAAAGCCAATTTAATGCAAGGTAAAACGCATGAAAATATTAAAACAATCCGTCCGTTAAAAGATGGTGTAATTGCAGATTTTGAAGCTTCAGAACAAATGATACGCGAATTTGTAAAGCAAATTCCTTCTATCAAAAAGCGCTTTTTCTTCCCCCCTTCCTTACGGATGGTTATTTGCATTCCTTCAGGAATTACCGAAGTAGAAAAACGTGCCGTTCGCGATTCTGCAGAGCACATGAATGCCAAAGAAATATATTTAATTCACGAACCCATGGCAGCAGCCATTGGTATTGGTATTGATATTATGCAACCCAAAGGCAATATGATTATTGATATCGGTGGTGGTACTACCGAGATTGCCGTTATTGCATTGGGAGGAATTGTCTGTGACAAATCTATCAAAGTGGCAGGGGATGTTTTTACCAATGACATTGCCTATTATATGCGTACCCAACACAATCTGTACGTAGGCGAAACAACCGCTGAAATGATTAAAATTGATGTCGGTGCCGCCACCGAAGACATCGCCAACCCACCCGATGATATTTTAGTACAAGGCAGAGATTTGTTAAGTGGCAAACCCAAACAAATAAAAATATCTTTTAGAGAAATTGCCAAAGCATTAGACAAATCAATCTTGAGAATTGAAGACGCCGTGATGGAAACACTTTCACAAACCCCACCCGAATTGGCTTCTGATATTTACAATACCGGAATTTATTTAGCCGGCGGAGGTTCTATGCTAAGAGGCTTAGACAAACGCCTTTCGCGAAAAACAGACTTGCCGGTATATGTAGCCGAAGACCCCTTAAGAGCTGTAGTAAGGGGAACCGGAATTGCCTTAAAAGATTTAGAGAAATATCAAATTATATTGATGAAATAAAATGAACTCACTTTCACTTTTAGGATTGAAGCAAAAATTAGCAATTTTGTGGCCTATTGAAGGCTTTTTTGCATAGGCGCTATGGTGCTCAAAAAAGATAAAAAACAGGGAACAAAAGCGCAATTTTTTAGCCAATGAAAAAGTTTAAATAAGTTCAACAGCTAACATTCTAAAAACAAATGCAACAGATTGTTAATTTTATAGTAAAGTATAAATACTTTTTATTCTTTTTGTTGCTCGAATTAATAGCGTTGATTTTTACGGTTCAAAGCCATTCATACCATAAAAGTAAATTTGTGAATTCTGCAAATGCTATTACCGGAGGTATTTATAAACGTATCAATTCATTTAAAGAATATACGAATCTCAAAGTATACAATCAACAGCTTCTCGACGAAAACACCTACCTTAGAAATCTTTTGGCACAACAGCCGGCAGACAGCATGTTGCGCCTTAAAAAGATGATTGATACCACCAAATATTTTCAACAATACAGTTATCTTTCTGCCAAAGTATATAGAAATGATTACCATAAAAAGTATAACTATTTATTAGTCAATAAAGGGAGTAAGCAAGGAGTGAAACCCGACCAAGGGGTCATAAATGGCAAAGGGATTATAGGTATTACAAATACCATTTCTAAAAATTATGCTACGGTTTTGTCTATTTTAAACGGCAACTCTAAAATCAATGTAAGGTTACTCAACAGTTATCATTTCGGCACGCTAGAATGGGATGGAAAAGATTACAATGTTTTACAACTTGTAGATTTACCCATACAGGCAACTATAAAAATGGGTGACACTATTATAACCGGCGGAAAATCTACCATCTTCCCCGAAGGAATTCCGGTAGGCACCATTTTAAATTTCAAGAAAGAAAATAATGCTTACCAATATATCAATGTCAAATTATTTAATGATATGAGTGCCATAGGCCCGGTAACCATTATCACAAATTTTGACAAAGAAGAAATTGAGGCGTTAGAAGAAACCATTACTAAATGAACGATGTTATAAAAAATACAGCTTTGTTTATTGGATTAGTGCTAGTCCAAGTAATAGTTCTCAATAATATCTTATTTTGGGGGTATATCAATCCGCTGCCCTATATTTTATTTGTAATAATTTATCCCGTAAAAAAAGACAGGGGATTATTTTTATTGTTGAGTTTTTTATTGGGTTTGTGTATTGATTTTTTTTCAGACTCAGGTGGTGTTAATGCCGCTGCAACATTATTTATAGCATATATACGGCTTCCGTTATTAAAAGGTTTGCTGAGAAAACCCGAAATAGATTTTCCTGTATTTACTATCTTTAAACTTCCTTTTTTAAGGTTGTTAAGTTTTATTGCAATTTTAACCTTTGTACATCATTTTATATTATTTGGTTTAGAATATTTTAAGTTGAATATGATACTTACCATATTTTCAAAAACTTTTTTAACAAGTATTTTCACAATTATTTTGTTAATACTCAGTTTACTATTTATGGATAAAAATAAATAAGATGGAACGAAAACATATTGCATACGCTTCAATATTATTAATAGGTATCCTATTTATATTCCGATTATTCTATTTACAAGTTATTACAACCAAGTACAAACCTTCGCCTTTTCACAATTCTGCGGTAACCATAAAATATGATTATCCTGAACGGGGATTTATATACGATAGAAATAATACCCTATTAGTGGCCAATCAGCCATCGTATGATGTGATGATAATCCCCAGAGATGTAAAACCTTTAGATACTTTAGAATTCTGTAGCCTGTTAAAAATATCGAAGGATGATTTTATAAAAAGGTATAAGAAGGCAAAAAATTATTCTCCCAGAATACCCTCCGTTTTTCTCGCACAATTGTCGAAAAACAGTTATGCCTACCTGCAAGAAAAAATGTATAAGTACAAAGGTTTTTATATTCAAAAACGCTCTTTACGCGAATATCCTATTAAATCTGCAGCCAATGTCTTAGGCTATATTGGCGAAGTGAATAACGAATTCATTAAAAAAAACAGGTATTACAAACAAGGTGAACTTATCGGAATTCAAGGAGTTGAAAAAGAATACGAAAAAGAATTAAGGGGCATCAAAGGCGTAAAATACATACAAAGAAACCGGTTTAATAAAGAAATTGGGCCGTATAAAGGCGGAATTTATGACACCTTAGCCACCTTAGGAAAAGACTTAACGCTAACCCTAGACAGTAAATTAGAACAATACGGCGAAGCCCTAATGGCACATAAAAGAGGCGGCATTGTAGCCATTGAGCCCGCCACCGGCGAAATTTTAGCATTGGTTTCAACACCTACTTACGACCCCAATTTAATGGTTGGCAGAGAACGTTCTAAAAATTTTACCAAATTATACAATGATGAAGTTAACATGCCATTGGTTGACAGGGGGCTTTTATCACAATATCCGCCCGGTTCTCCTTTTAAAATTATCAATGCCCTTATCGGATTGCAAGAGCGTGTTATTTTTCCAGAAACTACTTTTTACTGCTATGGAGGTTTCCGATACGGCAGGGGAAAAAATGCATTTATGAAATGCCATTGCCATTATGGCACTGCCAATAATTTAAACAGAGGCATTTACGAATCGTGTAATACCTATTTTGCCAATGTGTACAAAAGGATTATTGAAAAATACCCAACCCCTTCTGAAGGTATGGATACTT
>DRQI01000052.1 GCA_011330545.1 Flavobacteriia bacterium | reverse complement strand
GAACCATAACTGGTATTATCAATATTGCCAATATTGAGTTCAATCTCACGTAGTTCTAAGAGTTTTAGGTTTCTTACCGATTTGTCTCTTTTTCCTTTCCTAACATTTATTCTATTGTCATATTTATCTTTTACAAAATTAGCATGGCTCAAAAGGTTCTTTTTCTCCCAATGCTTAAAATAGGTGTTTTTAGCCTCTTCAAAATTAGGAAAGGTTGTATGAAGCTGACTTTCTATTTCACTTTTTATGTTTTGATATTGCTGATTAAACCACGTATTTAGCGACTTCTCTTTTGCAAGCTCAATTCTATCGTGATTCGTCAGTGCAGAAAAAGGATTATAAAAAAATATAAGATTAGGTACGGTAGTTTCGCCACAACATTTGGGTATAATTATTTTATTAAAGTCATTTAAGTAATTCTCTGTACTTAGAAACTCTCCGTTTTGATTACTAGGTATTTGTGCCGTGGCCGATAAACTTAAAATGCATAAAGCAATGAGTAGTATTTTTGAGTAAATTTTTTTCATCTTTAACTTATTAATTTTTTACAATCATTTTCGTATTTCTTTTGTTGCCATAAATTATATTGATAACATAGACCCCTTTTTCAAGGCTGCTACCATCAAAATAATAACGATGCTCTCCTGCATTTTGATAACTATCGGTAACAACATTATAAGACTTTACCCCATCAATACTATTAATTGCAACGCTAACGTTTAAAGGCACATCTAAATCATAAGCAATGATTAAATCATTTTGAAATGGGTTAGGAAATAATTTGATAAAACTATTTTCTTGAGCATGGAGAGAATTTATCACCTCACTAGAAATTTCTACATTATTATCTGTTAAAATTCTTTCTTTTTGCAAAAGAAAAAGCATTGGCGCACCGGGTTCTTTCCAACCGTCAATAAAACTTTCGGTTGAAAAAACCATGAACTCATGATTATTATAATTTATCAACTTAATTTCTGAAGGAATTACTTCGTATTTTAGATTATCTGTTGCATTACTAGAATAAGGGTGTTTAATTTTTAAATAAAGTTTATCTAATTGTGCAGAATTATTGAAGTTAATTAGCACGCCTGAATTGTTATTGTCATCAACAAAAGATTCATATAAAAATTCATCGGTGATGGAGTCTTTTTTTATACTTATAGATGTTGAAAGTTTTTGCATAATCATTGAATTAGACCAGTCAAACTGTATGAATGAACCAATCCAGTTTCCTTCCAGTCGGCTTATGTCAATATTAGTTTCATTTGTACTATTTACTAGGTCATAATACTGGTTCAAGACGTTGACTTCTTCTTGACTTAGCCCATTTTCTTGAAGTTGGTTATGAAGGTTATTTAAAAGAATCTTACTATTATCGATTGGGTTTTCTTTGAGTAGTTGTAAGGCTTTTGATTTGTCTTGACCAACTCCATATCCGAAATAATAACATACTGCTAGCCAGTGTTTAGCCATTGGATAATCACTTTTTCTAAACCATTTTACAGCTTTTTGATAATCTTGTGTTTCATTGCCAAAACCTTTAAAAAACATATATCCTAAGCTATATGCTGCTTTTGAATTGCCTAGTTTATAACCTTTTCTAAACCAATTGGCGGCCTTAATCAAATTCTGATTTCTTCCTTTTCCATATTTATATAGTACTCCTAAATCATAAGCTGCAAGAGAAAAGTCTTGTTTGGCAGCTTTTTTTGTAAGTTTAAACCCTTTTTTAATATTATCTTCGTCATTACTATTCAAATAAAGCCTTGCCATTAACAATTGAGCTATTGGATTTTCAGCTTTTACACATGGCTTTAGATATTTAATAGCTTTTATTGAATCGGGTTTTATAAATTCATTACCTTTTAAAAAATATAATGCCTCTCTGAGATTGTATTGGCAATCTAATGAATCTTGGGCATGTACAGCAGTAGTTATAAAATAACTAAGTAATAAAAACTTGTAAATTGATTTCATATTAATTTGATTAAAAAAATTGAGATATAATTAAAAGGATAGAGATTGTGTCTAACTGAACTCCTACCCTCAGTTAACTAAATTGTTGCTAAAATAAAATATAATTTTGTATTCTTTGAAACAATTTTAATTGGGTTATTATTTTAGATGTTTTTCATATCTTAATTGATTTTAAGGTTCATTATAAATTCTAAATTACTTCACCATTTTTTCAAAATAACATATATGCACACATCAGGTGAAGTTTTCAAAAAAGTAAGCTGTTTGAATTTATTGTTCAAATGATTAGAGCATTCAATTCTTTTTAATTTGACCAAGCCATTATTTCAATTAGTATAGAAAAATCAGGATTTTTCTATACTCAAATAATGTACTTATCTCTTTCTCCCTTTACTGTTTTGCTTAAAGAATAAACAATAATAAAACAGTTTTACTTATTCGTACTGCAAATATAAGTTCGTTCACTCCAATTTCATCGGAGTAAAGCAATTATTTTTTATTTTCTTCAACTATTATGGTCTTATTATTTATAATTAACCTGATTGAATAATCAATTTCTAGTTTGCAATCTGTATGATAGACATAGCTTTTTAAGGTTCTCGAATATTGAATAGGAAACCCTTTAAGTTTTAAATCATCTAAGAGGTAATACAACTGACTTTGTCCGATTTTAATCTTTTTTGCAAACTCTTTGGGAGTGCCCGTTTTACCTTCTTTAATAAGGTTATGAATTTTTTGTAATCGTTTTAATAAAGTAATAATTTCCATTTTTCATAAATACATAGGTTAAAAATTAAAAGCGCAGAAGCAAAACATACAATGAGCGTTCTGCGCTTTGTCGCTAAACGAGTTTTAGAATAAAACTCTCATCAAGGGAAGAAAGGAATCTTTAAAACCATAATTTAAAAAAAATTAGTGTTACTAATATCAAATCTATAAGCATGACACTTATTATGAGCATGTTGGTTCTTTTAGAATAGTCGTTTTTTACAATGGCATATACTATCAATCCTACCGTAATTCCTGTCATTAGTAACATGGCAGCTAAATAGTTATAAAACGCACCCCAAGTCATTATTAAAATTCACTTTTCTTTTGATTGTACCATAAAATTCCCCCATGCCTCTTATTCTCATTCGGTTATAGTATCATAAACCTTATCTCTGCTACCATTTTCCAATTTTATTGGAGTGGTAAGTTTTGTTTTCACCTTTTTTTTGTTGACATTTGTTATAATTGAAAAATTACTCCAACAAAAATACGAAATATATTCATAATATTAAAATAAAATACGCATATATTTCATATTATTAATTTTGTTAAAATTTATTCTTTTGAAAATCAATAAATTAGAAATTAGAAAAATTAGAGAAAGTATGAAAATGACTCAAACAGAGTTTGGCAAAATGTTGGGGGTAGGCCTTAGAAGTGTACAAAATTGGGAGTCTGGAGATAGAAAAATTTCTGATACGGCTAAACTACTTTTAGAAAGTAAATTAAAAAAAGAGCTTCCCGCTACGAAACTTACACTTGAAAAAGATGGCGTTTCGTTTTCTGACTTTGAAGTGATTGATTGGGTGATAAAAAACAAAGAACAATTAAAGCGAGAAAGTGAGTATTTTAGGCTTTGGTTAGCCGATGAAATAAATCAAGGTGTTGACAAAGAACTTGCCCGGCTAGGTATTGAAATTGAATACAAATCTAAGAAAACCTAATAATTTTGAGTTGGCCATAATGTTGCCTTAGTTTTTTCGATTTTTTTTCATTACTTTTTTTATCCTTTTTTACTTTCTCTTTTAATTTTTCTAATACATCGTCTTGGTAAAGCTTTGCAATATCATCAGGTACTAAATCTGATTTTTTAACGCGTTGTATTTTCTTTTTCTCATTCATTGCCAACTACTTTATCAGTTATTTCAATTTTAAAATCTCTATATTCTTTTTTCTTTTCTGGTTTGATAAAGTCATTATTCGGAATCTCTTTATAAATAGCATTAAAAAACAGTGCAATAATGCCTTTTAATTTTTGTTCGATGCTTTGGTAATGGTAAAAAAGTAAGGGTAAGGTTAGGGCAATCAATATAGGTACATAACGCAAAATATTGTGATACCAATTCTCAGGGAAATCACCTCCGTAAATTTTATCAGCAAGTAAAGAATGAAGTATCATATAAGACGAACTAAATAAAAAAATACTACTGTATATCGAAAAAATTATTTTCTTAATCTTAGAAGTAATCGGGTTATAAATAGTATAAATAAAGAATAAACAAATTACAAAAGCCAAAATAGGTGTTCCTATACTCAAAAGAAATAAGTAATATGCATTAAATCCATTATATTTATAACTATCTCTAAGTGCTTTTTTTTCTTTAGCATAAATTTTTAAAGCGGTACTAGCTTCTTTAAATGCTCTTCTCCATCTTATTGTATATTCTTCTTTAGTTATAGAGCCTTTATCCAATTCGTTTAATAAAGTTATGTAAGCCGCGTCTCTTTTTTTTAAGATTAATTGATATTTTTCTCTATGCTTTTTATATTCAGGAGAATGTATACTATCAACAAATTCATATTTTTTATGAATAAACGGCATTCTTGAGGCAAATACTACAAGAATGCCAATTAAGATAACTAATAAGGTGTTAATTAAGGCCTTGTTCGTCATCATCAACGTCCTCATCTCCTTGGTTTCCGGGAACGACCATTTTGGTTTCTCTTTGAATTTGTTCAACATCTTGACTTTTAATAATTTCGTTGCTGTCTGTACAGCTAACCAATGTTAATTGGAATATCACAAAGATTAACAACCCTCCTAATACTCCCCGTAAATTTTTCATAATACTTATAATTTTAGATTAAACAATAAATCTAAAAATAAGTATTTTAGTCATAATTTGGCCTAGGGTGTTATACTAACTATTAACAAGTTTTTTAACCTGCCCGCTCCCCTTATTACTGATGAGACGGTGTCAGTACGGTGCTAATGTATAAAAAAAAGTTTACTTTGTTTTTTTTGGAGTGAAATTATACCCTCATTGCACATTAGAAAACTCAGAGGGTTATAAAACCACTATAAACTCATTTTCAATAGCAAGCTAGAAAGGGGTTTTCTCCCCTTTTTTAACAGGGATTTTTCCCCATTTTCACCCCAAATTTTTTATATGTTAAATTGTTTAACTTACTTTATATCAAAATAGTATAGTTATGGATACAGTAAAAATATTTTGGGACCCCGCCGGGGTACAGTTAGATTATTTAGGCAAAAAAAAGATTTCGGGTACTCCTGCTGATGGCGATACGCCGTATATAAGAACACCCATTAGAATGCTGGGCATTGATACGCCCGAAACAAATTACCCTACCATAGGCAGCCCTGCCAATAGCGACGGTAGGCTAACAGAACTAGCCAATTTATTAAAAACCCGCAACTACAATGTTGATGACGGTTGGATTGACTTTATATTGCCCAAATTAGAAACCACCACTGCCGGAACCCTACAAAAGCAACAAGGCGAAGATGCCAAAGTCTTTTTTAAACAACTGTTAGATGCCCGGTTAACCAAACCCAACGGAACCAAAAGAAGCCTGTATATCAAATCTGCCGATGAACATTTTGACAGTTATGGCAGGTTATTGGCCTATATTGCCCCACAGTATAAAAAAGAAGAATTGGCAACGATGACCGTTGAACAAAGGGCTACTTTTAATTACGATATGATCAAAAGCGGATGGGCAGCCCCCATTTTAATATATCCTAATTTGCCTAAAAACAGCGATTTACGATTAGCGAGAACAGCCTGTAAAAATGCGGTTGAAAATAAGCTCGGCGCTTGGAACGATGATAATATGCTTACGGGATACGAATGGCGTATGTGTATAAAATTACACAGAGCCATTAAAAAACTTACCGGTACAAAAACCTATGTTAGAGAAAGAGATTGGGTGTCGAGATATTGCTTAGATATGACCACTCAAAAGGTATATTACCCGCAAGAATATTATAAAGTACAACCCTATAACAGAATTTTTATTTGGGCAGATGATATTAGGGAAGCCGTAGCGAACCTTAATCTAGAATCAGAATGAAAATTTAGGATTCTTTAATACATAATCAGGGTTTAACAATGGCTGTCTTTGTCAATAGCCATGATGCAATAAATGCGCCTACTACCAATTCAAGCCAGCTTAGGGGCAAGGTTATTTGTAAGGTGTTCCAATCTGCCAATCCCATATTGGCCGTAGCTACCCAAAAAATAACGAATACGGCTATCCAAACAATCGTTGCTGATATAATGGTAGAACGGTAGTTATTTCCGTAGGTATTGGCATATAACCAACCAATAAAAACGAGAATTCCGGTAAGGATGGTATCCCAAATTCCCCAAATAGAAAAAATGGCAAAGTTCATTTCTGCGATGCCTTCCTTATTGGGAAAAAAGGCTTTTGTCCGTTCTATAACAAACACAAAATATCTGAATATCTCCGAAGCATGTATCCAAACGCTCGTAAGTAAGGTAATGTTGATAAATTGTTTTAAGTTGAATTGGCTTGTTTTCATTTTTTAGGAAATATTGATAATTTCTTTGGTTTTTTTGATGACCTCATTGGGCGTATTGATAGTTGGCACACTTCTAAAAATAGCCACCGATTTTTCTATATTTTTTATGGTATCCATCAAGTCAATACTCCGGTTTGTAACGTTGGCAAATCGCAATTTTTTAGGATGTATGGCTTTGTTGTCAATTAAAAAATCTATTTTTTTTGTACACCGGCATGGGTTTTTAGGATTTGCCAATCCGCATTTAGATTGTAAGAAATTTCGAATCTTTTTTCTTGAACGTGATAATTGTTTTCTGAAATTTTCAGGAGAGATATTTAAAATTTCAGCGCCTTCAATACTGTTAAATTCAAGAATTTCTCCTAAAATATACACCATTCTGCCGCTTTCGTTCAAGCATAATAACAGGCCGTGGGTACAACTCACTTTTACTTCTTCTTCTAAGAGTAATAATTCGCCTAAGTTTTCGGTATAGGCTACCGTATTTGATATTCCGGTATCGATAAAATCAGCATATTCATTAAAATCCATGGCGAACTCTTTTGATTTTTTTCCTTTAATTGTGATGAGATAATTTGAAGCAACTCGATATACCCATGTTTTAAAAGAACTGTTGCCTTTAAAAGTGCTCAAGTGTGTAATGATTTTAATCAATATTTCTTGCGTAGCATCTTGGGCATCTTCAGGAAATAACAACATTTTTAACGATACATTGTATACCAATTCTTTAATTTGTACCACAATTGAAGTTAAGGCATTTTTGTCTCCGGTAGTTGCTTTGGCAACCAATATTTCTATTTTTGTATCCATCTGTTATTAAATTAGACTATTACAAGCCTATGAGTGTGACAAATATCTTAAAATAAAAATTGACATTTTTTGTTACAAATTGAAGTAGTTGCTGTCTAAGGTTAATGATTGAATGATTGAATGATTGAATGATTGAATGATTGAATGATTGAATGATTGAATGATTGAATGATTGAATGGATGAATGGATGAATGATTGAGTGGTTGAATGGATAAAGGGATGAATGATCGAGAGAATTGTAGCGTGTAAACCGGTTATAATCGGCATACATTTTCACGGGCAACCCTTAACATATTCACACATTAACGCATTCAATCATTCATACATTAGCACATTAACGCATTAACGCATTAACGCATTCACACATTCAATCATTCATACATTAGCACATTAGCACATTAACACATTAACACATTAACGCATTCACACATTCAATCATTCACACATTAGCACATTCACACATTCAATCATTCACACAATAAACCCTTATAAATGAAAGATAATCGCCAAACATCTGATAAAGAGCTTATAGAAAAAAGTTTAAAAGGCAGTAAAAAACACCTTGAAATATTAATTGAGCGCTATAATGATTATATTTTAAACATAGCGTATAAAATGCTTTGGAATATTGAAGATGCCAAAGACATTACTCAAGAAATCCTTATTTCGATGGTTACCAAATTAGACAGTTTTCGGTTCAATAGTACTTTTAAAACTTGGTTGTATAGAATTGCCGTAAACCATATTTTAAACTATCGCAAATCTAACGGTAGAAATAAGGAGTTTTCATTTGAACAATACGGTACTAATTTAGACAATACACCTGATTATTTACTGAAACAACACGAATATCAAATTGATAATGAAATGTTGTTCGAAGAGGTAAAACAAACCTGTATGTCGGGGATGTTAATGTGTTTAGACAATCAATATAGAATGGTTTTTATCATTGGCGAATTATTGGGGTTTAATGATAAAATAGGGAGTGAAATTTTAGAGATATCACCCGAAAATTTCAGAATGATACTCTCTCGAGCCAAAAAACAACTGTATCAATTTATGAATGATAAGTGTGGATTGGTCAATAAGAAAAACCCGTGCCGGTGTGCTAAAAAAACAAAATCGTTTGTTGAAGCAGGGTATGTACATCCTAAGAACTTGTTGTTTTATCCTAAGTATAAAACATTTGTTGAAGAAATTGCTTTAGAAAAACAAGAAGAAATGGAAGGTTATTTTTATGCCAAATATCGTGATTTGTATCAAAAACACACGTTTTTATCGAATAAAGAATTGGCGAAAGAACTCCATAAAATATTGACTTCAAAAGAAGTAAAATCACTTTTTAATTTGAATTGAACGAAGCCTGTTAGAATTGTTGGAGAAATAATTTACAATTGTTGTTACAACCTGTTTTGCAAATTGTCTAAGAGGGTATAACAATAAAAAATAAATAAATGAAAGCAATTGTAATTAAAGAAACAGGAGAAGCAGCAAACCTGACAATTACCGATTATCCGAAACCCGGCTCAAAAGACAGATTTGTACTTATTAAAAACAAAGCCTTCGGTATTAATAGGGCAGAAATTTATATGCGAAAAGGCGAGTGGGGAGAGGTACATGATATTATTGGAATTGAATGTGCCGGAATTGTAGAAAGCGACCCTTCAAATACCTTTGTAAAAGGCCAGAAGGTAGTTTCTTTTGTAGGCGGTTTGGCAAGAGATTTTGGCGGCAGCTATGCCGAATACCTTTCGGTGCCTTTAAAAAATATCATTCCGGTTCAAACCAACTTGCCGTGGAATGAATTGGCAGCCATTCCTGAAACGTATGCCACCGCTTGGGCGGTTTTACACTGGGGGTTGCAAGCAGCACAAGGACAATCTGTATTGGTGCGTGGAGGTACGTCAACGGTAGGATTAGCGAGTATTATTTTAGCCAAACAATTAGGATTGAAAGTTTTTGCTACGAGCCGTTCAAAAGAAAAAGTAGATATTTTAAAAAAATACGGTGCAGATACGGTTATTTCAGATAATGGAAAAATAGCTGAAAGCCTTAGAAAAATTCAACCCGAAGGTGTAGATAACGTTATAGAATTGATAGGAAATACTACATTAGAAGACAGTTTGGCCTGCGTAGCACCTCACGGAACGGTATGTGTGGCCGGATTTTTGGGAGGCTTAAGCCCATTAGAAAATTTTATGCCGCTGATGCAACTGCCCAGTAGTGTAAAATTGACATCTTTTGGCAGTGCTTTTGTCTTTGGAAATGATGATTTTCCGTTTGCTAAAATTCCGATACAGCAAATAGTATCAGATATAGAGCTTCATAAAATTCCGAATATTCTTGCCAAAACGTTTGATTTCGGCCAAATTGTTGAAGCTCATACGTTGATGGAAAGCAATACGATTAACGGAAAAATTGTTGTTACTGTTTAGAAGGTTTTATCGAATATAAATTCATGCAAATTCAAT
>DRQI01000051.1 GCA_011330545.1 Flavobacteriia bacterium | reverse complement strand
TTCATTTTTGCCGACACTGTTAAAAACGGCTCCTTTTCCGGCATTAAAAAGCGGGGAGTCTTCCATTACATTAATGGTTTTTTGGACGGCATCTAAGGCAGTACCTCCTTTCTCTAAAATAGCATAGCCGGTATCTATGGCTTCTTGTAATTTTTGGCGATAGGCATTTTCTAACTCAGGAGTCATGTTGGCTTTTTTGATGGTGCCGGCACCGCCGTGAATGACAATGGCAAAATATTTCTTAGAATTTTCGGTGTCCGTTTTACCCTGATAATCCTTGCAACCGGTAAAGAACAGTAAGAGTATAATTAATCCTAAAGGTTTTAATGGTATTGGTTTCATGTCTTTATATTTTTTTGCAAGCGGGGTTTGAGAGCAGCCGGCCATAATTAATATTTATTTGTCATGGGTAAAGTTACAAAATTGAAGTAATTAAAGGTGTGTAGTTTGACTTTTTCGGTTATTGGTTTGTGAAAACAGGGTATTCTTACCGAGAAGGGCAGCCTACAAACTAAAGAACAGGTATATTTGTTTGAACACTAACCTTAAAACAAATCCTTGCCTTGGCAGGAATATGACATTGACGTTATTTGTAAAATGTAGGGTTTCCAACGATAAGTAGTTGATTTTTTTGATTTTCAATTATGGTTATTTGAAAAAATTCCTTTGTTTTCAATTATGATTATTTGAAAAAATCTTTTGATTTTCAATCATGATTATTTGAAAAAATCTTTTGATTTTTCCCAATGGACATCCATTTCATCAAGGGTCATGTCTGCGAGTTGTTTGCCTTCTTTGTTGGCAGCTTCTTCGAGATACTGAAAGCGGTTGATAAATTTTTTATTGGTTTTTTCTAAAGCACTTTCGGGGTCTACCTTGATAAAGCGTGCATAATTTATCAGTGAAAATAAGACATCGCCAAATTCACTTTCGATATCTGAAGTATTCTTTTTTGCCAATGCCGATTGCAATTCTTCTAACTCTTCTGTTACTTTATCGAGTACTTGATGTGATTCTTCCCAATCAAAACCGGCACAGGCGGCTTTGTCTTGAATTCTTGACGCTTTACTCATGGCGGGTAGTGATTTAGGCACTCCTTCTAGCACAGATTTTCTACCTTCTTTGAGTTTTAGCTTTTCCCAATTTTTTTCAACTTCTTCGACAGAGTTTACGGTAGTATCTCCAAAAACATGGGGATGGCGGTGAATTAACTTTTGGTTAATATTATTGATTACGTCGGCTATGTCAAAACTATTGGTTTCTGAACCTATTTTGGCATAAAAAACAATGTGTAGTAGCAAATCGCCTAATTCTTTTTTTATTTCAGCGAGGTTATTGTCTAAAATGGCATCACCCAACTCATAGGTTTCTTCGATGGTTAAATGCCGTAATGATTGAAAGGTTTGTTTTTTATCCCATGGGCATTTCTCCCGAAGTTCATCCATGATGTCTAAAAGGCGCTCGAAAGTTTGTAAGTGTTCTTTTCTGGTGTTCACGGTGTACGGTTTCAGGTTCAAAGGTTTCGGGTTTTGTATTCAGCATGTATCTGCTCAATCTGAGTTAGCTGTGTTCTGTTTTTGAGTTATGGATTTTACTACTGCCCACTGCCTACTAAAGACTACTCTTCTTCTTCGTTATTTTCGCCTACAGAAGAAAAGTCAAAATTGGCATTTGCCAAAATATGATACCACTGTATTACCTTTTTGATATTTGAAGGGTAGACCCTTTCTTCGTCAAAATCAGGGAGTACTTCCCCAAAAAAAGAAAGCAACGTGGCATTATTTTCTTTGTGATTTATAATATCGCCATCTTTTTTGTTAATTGATTTGAAAACTTCCCGTAAAGGGATTTCATCGTCATAAGTATAAATGGCAATATCATTTAACACACTTACATTGTGCATGGCATTGATAGGAAGCCGTTTTTTATCAATTAATGATTGTACGATGAGTCCGCCTTTGGTTTGTGTGATAATTTCATACAATCCGGGTTTGCCCGAGATAGCCACAATTTTTTCTAAGCCCATATTTTATTTTTTTGGAAATTTCATTCTGTAATCAACATCAACTTTTCCTTTACTGATGTTTTCTAACTTCTTTTTTAACAACCGTTTTTTTAGGGATGATAATTTATCCGTAAATAAAATACCTTCGATATGGTCATATTCATGTTGTACAACCCTGGCAGCCAAACCACTGAGGGTTTCGGTTTGTTTTTTAAAATTTTCATCCACATATTTTATGGTGAGGATTTCATTTCTGAAGACGTCTTCATTGATATTCGGAATACTCAAACAGCCTTCATTAAAGGCCCATTCATCTCCTTCTTCATTGAGGATGGTGGCATTGATAAATACCCTTTTAAAATTTTTTAGAAAGGTTTTTTCGTCGGCAGTAAATTCATCATTGTCACTAAACGGAGAGGTATCTACAATAAACAACCGAATGGCTTTGTTAATTTGTGGGGCGGCCAAACCGACACCCCGGGCATTGACCATGGTTTCTTTCATATTAACGATGAGTTCTTTTAGTCCGGGATAGTCTTTGTCTATCGGCGTACAGACTTTTCGTAAAACCGGAGTACCGTAGGCAACTATTGGTAAAATCATGTATTCCTTTTTCTGGTGATTAACATACAATGCAAAGATAATTTTTTTATTACTAGGGGACTTATGGTTGCAACGTTTTTTTGTTGAATTTTTTTTCTATTAAAAAATGCGGGTGTTTCTCGCAAAGGCGCAAAGATTATTTTGTTGGAGTGTTTTTTGCAAATTAGCCTGCGGCAGGCAGGATGGTAAACTTACTTTTGGTTAGGCAGCAACACCAACTTGTTTAGCGATGGTGAGGTTATAGTGGTTTTGTAAGGGTAAAAAACTCCTAATTTTCGCTTCAATCCAAAAAGTTTAAACGAGTTCGTAGTTTTACAAATAACAAATACCTTAATTTTTTCTGGTTAAATACGATTGCAACATGATAGTGGCACTAATTTCATCTACCAAAGCTTTGTTTTGGCGTTGTTTTTTTCTGAGCCCGCTATCAATCATCGTTTGAACTGCCATTTTTGAAGTAAAACGTTCATCAACCCTTTCGATGGAGATTTTCGGGAACATTTTTTTTAATTTTTCAACAAACGGTAGTATGAACTGCTCACTTTCTGAGACCGTATAATTCATTTGTTTCGGCTCTCCAACTAAAAATAATTCAACCTCTTCATTTTTTATATAAGCTGTTAAAAAATCAAAAAGGGTATGGGTAGCAACAGTGGTAAGTCCGGAAGCGATGAGTTGTAATTCATCGGTTACCGCAATTCCGGTTCTTTTTTTACCGTAATCTATTGCTAAAATACGTGCCATAATGTGTATTCTTTGGTGTTTAAATTTTTCATACTGTTAACCGAGGGCGTTATAATTTGGACAAAAATAAGATTTATGTGATAAAACTATAATTTTTATTGAGTTTCCTGTGAAGCGTTTATCTTTGTCAAATATTATTGGGCAATTAGCGATGGAGGCATAACGAACTAATTAGGTATATAAAAGTGATGATAACATTACAGCAGACTATTGAAAAAGCCTGGGAAGACAGGGCATTGTTAAAAAATATGGCTACGGTTGAAGCCATAAGAAAAGTTATTGCATTATTAGATGATGGAAAATTACGTGTTGCCGAACCTAAAAATAATGGTTGGCAAGTGAATGAATGGGTAAAAAAAGCGGTGGTATTGTATTTTCCGATTCAACAAATGGAAGTGTTAGAGGCGGGAATTTTTGAATATCACGATAAAATTCCGCTAAAGCATAATTACCGGGAAAAGGGAATTCGTGTGGTACCGCATGCGGTGGCGCGCTACGGTGCATATATTGCCCCGGGTACTATTTTAATGCCCAGTTACGTAAATATTGGAGCTTATGTTGACGAAGGAACAATGGTAGATACTTGGGCAACAGTGGGCAGTTGTGCGCAGATAGGCAAAAATGTTCATTTGAGTGGCGGTGTTGGTATTGGCGGCGTATTAGAACCTTTACAAGCGGCTCCGGTAATTATTGAAGATAATTGTTTTATCGGTTCGCGGTGTATTGTGGTAGAAGGAGTGCGAGTAGAAAAAGAAGCCGTATTAGGAGCAAATGTAGTATTGACAATGAGTACAAAAATTATCGATGTTACAGGAGATGAACCTGTTGAGATGAAAGGACGAATTCCTACTAGGTCGGTAGTTATTCCGGGTAGCTATGCCAAAAAATTTAAAGCCGGTACTTTTAACGTACCTTGTGCCCTAATTATAGGAAAACGTAAAGAAAGTACCAATAAAAAAACGTCGCTAAATGATGCCTTGCGCGAAAATAATGTTTCCGTGTAATTAAAAACGTAGTTTTAGTAAGCAGCCTATTTGAAAAAAATACTTGTCATACAGCAAAAAATGATTGGCGATGTGCTGGTGAGTTCAATTCTGTGTAAGAATTTGAAGATGGCTTATCCAAATGCCCAAATTCATTATATGATATATGCATCTACTACGCCGGTACTTGAGGGAAACCCTTATATAGATCGTTTAATTTTATTTAAAAAAGAACACCGAAAGAGTAAGGTTGCTTTTTTTAAATTGCTGATGTCTATCCGTAAAGAACGGTATGACCTTATTATCGATGCGTATTCTAAACTCGAAAGCTGGCTTACGGTATTAGTGTCAAAAGCAACACGAAAAATCTCCTATAAAAAAATAGGGCGTACTTTTTTATATACCGATACCATTGATTTTTTACAGACTCCTACGTCAAATTTAGGCTTGACCATAGAAAGGCGCTTGTCTTTATTAAAACCTTTATATCTAGGTGTTGAAAT
>DRQI01000050.1 GCA_011330545.1 Flavobacteriia bacterium | reverse complement strand
TTGTGGTATTCGTTTTCGGGATAACGCCTAAAGATGCTAACATTTATTATACTAAAATGCCTAAAACCTACCGATACAAAGTAGTAGAAACAGAATTTAACTTTATTGGCAATAACCAACGCAGAGCCTATTTTCATAACTATTTAGATGAAAAGCAATGAAGATTGATATTGCAACCCGAACACCAATATGGATAGCCCTTTCAGAGCTGTACCTCGATACAGAATTGCAAGATGCCGATTATAAAACCATTGCCCGTACCATTATAGAAAGTGCCTATACCATAGATGAAGTAAAAAAAATCAATAAATACGAAGTATTTCCCGTATTATATCAAAACTTACTAAGTGCTGCCGGCGTATGGAATGGCTTTGACAAAGAGTGGCTGGTGGCCGAAATTATAAAATCGATCAACAAAAGAACTCAATTGAAAACACTTAATATGGCAGCTGCTTTCGCCACCCAAAAATCACAATTCAAAGAAGCTTGGAAAAAAATAGAAAAGAATTTAGACAGCATACCATAAATATAGGTTAAAGCCTTGTAAATATTACTTATGCCCGCAAGGCCTTATAAAAATAACAGTTACTATTTTTACTGTTGCAGCAAATAACGTAAAGCCTACTTTTCAATTTCAAAAATCTGCTATTTCCTTTCATAACAATTCTTCAAAAACGGAAACCAAGTTTTGCCGTTATCCTTAGAACAGCCGATAATCAATTCATTGTTACGTTCAGACAATTGCTTATAAATTAGTTTAAAAGCAAAACATTCACCATAGCTGGTTTTCGTTTTAATACCGGATTCTAAATTGGTAAATATCAAAATATCTTCAGAAACAGTACCTTTAAAAACATCCATTACTCCCAAATTCATATCCAACGTAAACAACCTGAATGCATCTTTTTCACTATCACAGCCCAATGTATTGTGCATTAAAATACGGCGGCTGCCATGTAATAATTCAATTTTTTCGGTAATAAAATTAGCTGTTAACCGATAACCGGCAGACCCGGTACCCGCTTGAATCCATTCTCCTGAAGCCGATGAACGGTACATTTTCACATTAAAATCGCCTATTAAATAACGAATTTTACTAAAACGATGCGTTAACACTTCGTTATCAATGGTTGACATATACCCCAACATAATTATCTATACTGATTGATTTTTTTGATTAAGGATTATTAGCACCCTATTTATAAAGACGCCTCTACGAAAAGTGTGTTACAGACTTTAACATTAAAAGTGAAATCTATTTCTTTTCAACCCAAATTAGAAGACTTTGATAAAAGCAGCTATCTTCAAGAGAGGCCTGATAGGCCTTAACGTATTTGTAAATATCAGATAAGTATAACTATCTTGTATATATTATTCACAAATCATTATTTACATACTTTACAACAGCGTCAATTCGTTTTTATAAATACAACCACTAAGGTTGTTTTTATAAAATTGTATTGAGAATTTAGCCTTGCTTACTTAAAAAAGTTCTCGATACAATTTTTACACCACAAAAAAACGGTATCTCAAAATCTGAAAAGGCAGTTCTTATAAGATATTACTTATCCGATAAAAAATTACGTTCAATTTACTTCGGCAACTTGTATTAGTAAACCACCAATCACAACGCAAACCTCCAAATCAATTTCCCGATAATCGTTGTGCGTTCTAATTGTAAATGGCCTGTAGTATCCAACTCTTGATTTACCACAAAATAAAAATAGCTGCCTATTTTCGGAATCCAGTTCAGGCGATAGTTCACCAAAATAGTTTCGTCCTGTGTATTCCATTGGGCAAATAGGCTGGTTTGTAATTTCGGATTAAAAGCATAATCCAAACGCCCGCCAATTTCATCAGTAATAAATGACCGTTCAGCAAACTGCAAGTAATTTCGTTGCCAATCAACATTAATATTCAAATGTTTATTTACATTGTAAAAGGTATTGAGTTCAAACCGCTGCCGCTTGCCGGTATAAAACCCGCCAACATTGGCCTCAAAAGCCGCCGCAATTTTCCTTCCCCTAAAGGTACTAAACTGTAATTCTAACCGGTTATCCCAATACTTGCCGGGAGGAATAAAAATATTATCTACCAATTCAAAGGCCTCGGTAGGATGGTCAAATAAATGCTGTACGTTAAACTCCATAAACTCACCGCTTTTGGTAACAAATCCCAACGGGCGCCATTCATAAAAAATAGATTCCAGTGCCTTTGTTTCGTCATTGACATAATAGTTTACATCAATAGGCTTAAAAATTAAATTCCTAAAAAAAGGGAGTTTTTTAAACCGCGGATTGAATTGTAACTCTGTATAAAACTCTTGAAAATTCTTCCTTCTGGCAAAACCCATTTCAGGGTTAAATCCTTTTTGCATGGCGGTAAACCCCAAATCGTATTCAATAATATCATTGAGATAACTCAAAAAAACATTGTAGGTAAGGTTATCCTTATTTTTATTTTCGGCAAGCGTATCGGTTTGGGTTTCAGAAACTGCAAAAGAGGCGCCTACCACTAAGTTTTTATTCCCGAAAAGGGTAGAAGTAGCATATGTAAAATCAGAACCATATACCCTATTGTAATGGCCATTTGTAATTTTTTGGGTGGCCATAAGGCCGATACTCGATTGTTTAAAAATGTCTTGCTTTACGCGGATAACCGAATAATTAGTAGAAGGTATCGCGGCTTTTTCTGCCGTTTGAATAGACATTACCCCAATGTTGGTTTTATTCAATTTGCCAAAAAAACGCAACCCGGCAATAATAGGAACGTCAGTACCCTGATCAATACCAATTCGCCGGCTGTAAAACAATCGTGTGCGCCCTACATTCATTTCATAATTATTCTTTCCTTCCAAAAAAAATTGTCGCTTCTCAGGAAAAAATAGTGAAAACCTCGAAAAATTAATCTGTTGCCGGTCTGATTCTACCTGTGCAAAATCGGTATTTCCCGAAAAATTTAGTTTTAAGGTTGGCGTAATATCAAAATTCACTTCCCCGCCTACTTTAACCGTCGTTTCTGTATTTCTGCCGGCAAATTCAATCCCGCTCAACAGATAAGGATTCAGTTCAACAGTAGTGCCTTGTTCAATATCTTTGATTCCCGTTAATTTACCACCTTGTGAAATGCGTTCAACATCATATAAACGCGACCAACCCTGCCAAAGCAATTGTTCTTTTTTCCTTCTTATATTACGTTCAAAATTAATACCCCACGTCTGAACCGATTCTTTTTTGAATTTTAAGGTACTAAACGGAATGACCATTTCAACAAACCATCCTTTCTCGTTTCGGGTAACGGCAACATCCCAAACCCCATTCCAATCTTTATTCCACACTTTGCCCTCATCGCCCACTTGTACATCTGCCAGCGCACCATTGGCATTGGTAACAAATAAATATCCATTGCGGTTATCGTTAAACGGACTCAGCATAATTTCGATATTATCATCACTGCGCCAACTAAAATCGCGCGCCATTTGTTGTGCCGATATTTTTGCGGCATTGCTGTCATAACACCAAATACCAAAATAGAGCTGGTTGGTAGTATACACCACGGCAACTTTTGTTTTTTCGGTTGCCGGGGCGCCTTCATGTTGTTCTCTTTGGGTGAAATTTTCGATAGGCATGGCGGCTGACCAACACGATTCATTCAATTGCCCGTCAAGTTTTATAGAACCATCGTAAAAATAGGCTTTTACAACATCCGGCGACGAATGTTGCCCAAAAACAACACTCCCTGCCGGTAACAAGAAAATAATAATCAAAAGACGTTTCATCTCTTAGCAGATTCATTATTTTTGTTTACAAGCCGAAGCATGGAAAACTCGGTAAAGTTCTCTAATATTTTGGTTTTATTTGCTGATAAATGTCAG
>DRQI01000049.1 GCA_011330545.1 Flavobacteriia bacterium | reverse complement strand
TTTGACTCCTATAATAAGAAGGAATATATCTACTTTACCGATGAATCTGCTACCAAAGTATATCTTATCGATAAAGGAAAAGTAAAGATTGGATACTATACCGAAGAAGGAGATGAAGTTATCAAAGCCATACTTTCTCGAGGTGAAATTTTTGGAGAACAAACTATTTTAGGAGAAACAAAACACAATGAATTTGCCCAATCGTTAGACAAAGGCACTTCTATTTGTTCTATTTCTGTAAGTGAACTTCAAGGATTGATGCTCGAAAATAGAAGCCTGAGTTTAAAGTTATATAAATTTATAGGCCTGCGGATGAGGCGTTTAGAACGCAGGTTAGAATTGTTACTATTTAAAGATACACGTACCCGAGTTATTGAATTTATTGCAGAACTCGAAAAAGACTACGGTAAAACATTGGTGAATGGAGAGGTACTCATAAAACATCCGTATACCCAAAAAGAAATGGCCTCTCTATTGGGTACTTCGCGCCCATCGTTTAATATCATTATGAACAATCTAAAAGAAGAAGGATACCTTACCTTTTCAGGAAAAGAAATTATTTTAAAAAAATAAACAAGTGTTAGGTAGCTAACATTTTATTCAGGTGCCCCATACTAGTTTTGTCATCATAATCTAAAATAAATAGTATGATGAAAAAAAGAATAGTATTCGTATTGTTGAGCACATTATTGATTGCCACATCTTGTAATAATAATGATGATACCGTATTGCCTTCGGCTACATTTAAAGTAACCGTTGAAAATGTATTTATGCCCAAGGCCTTTCAAAGCAATGGTGTTTTTGATGCCATACCGCCGGGTAGCTCACAAAGTTTTAGTTTCAATGCCGGAAAAGGAAGCTATGTGTCTTTAGCAACCATGTTTGTAAAATCTAATGATTTGTTTTATGGATTTTCAGATACCGGATTGGCATTGTACGACACCAACGGAGATGCCATTACCGGCGATGTCACTATGCACATAAGCCTTTGGGATGCCGGTACCGAGGTAAACCAAGAACCGGGAACGGGAAGTAACCAGCCGATGAATCAGTCGGGGCCAAATACCGGCGATGATGAAAACGGAACCATTCATTTGGTAAACGACAATTTTATGTATCCTTCAAAAGAGTCGGTAATCAAAGTTTCATTGACACATGACGGAGGTACCCTGTTTACGGTAACTATTGAAAACCTTTCTAATACAGCAACTTTAGCCACACCCTTGGCACCGGGAGTTTGGGCTGTACACAATGACCAAACAAAATTATTTACAGACGGAACAACGGCTTCTGCCGGAATGGAAAAATTAGCCGAAGACGGAGACAATAGTATGATGAACGGATTTTTAATGAATAATAGCGGTTATTTTTCGCCCTTTGCCCCCGGTGTATATGCCGTACATGCCGCTACCGTAAAACCTATATTTACAAATAATAGCAGTGATATCGGTAACGGATTGGAAGCCTTGGCAGAAGATGGAGACCCAAGCGCATTGGCTTCTTCGTTGATGTCAACTAACGGTATTGTCACAAGTGGGGTTTTCAATACTCCTGATGGAGCCTCTAATCCCGGGCCGTTATTGCCCACAAACACTTACTCTTTTACGATAACGGCACAAGAAGGCGATTATATAAGTATTGCTACCATGTTGGTACAGTCTAATGATTTATTTTATGCCTTTGACGATAGTGGAATTGCTTTATTTACTAATGGCAATCCTATTTCGGGCGATGTAACTTCATCATTAACACTTTGGGATGCCGGTACAGAAATAAATGAATATCCCGGGGCAGGAAATAACCAGCCCGTTCGTGGCGGGGCAATGAGCGGAATGGATGAAAATGGGATAGTACATGTTGTCAATGACGGATTTATGTATCCGGCAACTGCAGAAGCCATAAAAGTTACCATAACATTGCAATAGAAGTTCATAACTCAATGAACTCATTTAAACTTTTTCAATTGGCTAAAAAAATGGCCCTTTTGTATCCTATTTTTGTCTTTTTTGAGTACCATACTCCGCTATGCAACGCAAAAAAGCCTTCCTTCCATAGGACACAAAATTGCTAATTTTCGCTTCAATCCTAAAAGTTTAAATGAGTTCAATAAAATAACAGTAGGACCAAAAATAATAATGAAAAAATATATTCTTTTTACCCTTAGAATGATTGTGGTGGTAATATTAATACAAACCCTGCGGTTCAAATTTACGGCACACCCCGAAAGTGTATATATTTTTACAAAAATTGGGCTGGAGCCCTATGGTAGAATCGGCATCGGCATTATAGAATTGATAATAAGCATTTTATTGGTGTTTCATAAAACCGTTTGGTTAGGAGCTATGTTAACCGTTGGCGTTATGGGAGGCGCTGTTTTTATGCATTTAACAACACTGGGAATTGAGGTAATGAATGATTTTGGAGTGCTATTTTATTCGGCATTGCTGACATTTATAATAGCAATTGCCTTGGTATGGCTATACCGAAAAGACTTTCCGATAATAGGAAACAAATTCAACAATTAATTAAACTCGAATTAT
>DRQI01000048.1 GCA_011330545.1 Flavobacteriia bacterium | reverse complement strand
GATAGCATTCAAAATACGTTTCATGTAACACCTTTGTTGTTTATCGTACCTATTGTTGTAATTGTAATGATTGTAAGAAAGGCAAAACCTTTAACGGCATTATTTGTAGGAACTATCTTGGCGGGCGTATTTGCCGTGATATTTCAACCTGAAATACTTATGAAAGTAGCCGGTAGTGATACAATGAATTTTAGTTCGGCTTATAAAGGCGTTATGAATGCCATGACAAATAGTGTATACATCCCTTCAGGAAATGAAATATTAGACGAAAATAAATTGTTTTCTGCAGGCGGTATGGAAGGTATGCTCTCTACTATTTGGTTGATTCTTTGTGCTATGTTCTTTGGTGGGATTATGCAAGAAATAGGAGCTTTGCAAAAAATAAGCGATACCCTGTTGAGTGTTGCCAAGTCGACATTTGGATTATTTGCCAGTACCACAGCTACTTGTATTTTCTTTAACGGAACGGCATCTGACCAATACTTGGCCATTGTTGTACCCGGAAAAATGTACCAAAAAGCCTTTCAAGACAAAGGGTTGGCACCCGAAAATTTGAGTAGGACCTTGGAAGATTCAGGAACGGTAACTTCAATACTTTTCCCATGGAATACCGGAGGTGCCTATCAATCAAAAACCTTGGGTGTGGCTACCGGCGAATACGTTTGGTTTGCTTTTTTTAATTTGATAAGTCCGATTATGACCTTGATTTTTGCTTATTTTAATATTAAAATTCGGAAATTGGTGACTAAGAAAAGTGAGGTTTAAAAAATTAACAAATATGTTTGTATCATAGCTAAACCATTATTAAATAAAAAATACAACCATAAAGCATTAAAAAATATAGTATTTTTGACCAATGCTAAACATCTCACAACCTATACTATTTAAAATAACAGAGGCATTATTCATACCAATGATTTTGTTACTCTTTTCTTGTGGTTCTGATTCCCATAAACAGAAGCAACCCGGCACAGTAAATATAGAATCTGTAAAAAAAGATACCGTTACGGATAAAAAACCTACCGATACAACTATTGAAAAACCCATTGTTTATCAAAGCGAAGCTAATGGCCTTGCCGATATAAGATTGGCTATTCTTCCTGACGGTAATTTTACTTTCGATATGGAAATAATTCCGCAACCCATGACAGACGATGATGTTTCTATTATCAATTCCGGTGGTAAATGGACAAAAAATAGTCATTGGGTACAATTGGCATTTGAAAATGACAAACTTTACTTAAAGGCTATTTTTGACATCAAATTTGCTGATAAAAATCAATTTAAAGTTCTAGATTCAAACACGGTAAAACTTAACATTGGCTTGGATGAAATCATGCTATGGGGCATTAATTGTACCAAGACAATACCGAATGATGAAAATAGTACCGAGCTACATGCCAATCATTCAGACAATCTTCTTTCATACCTCATCACACAAGCAGATTCTATTCAAAGTCAACATATCACTGAAAGCTGTGCGGTATTGATTTATCCTACCGAACAACAAATTAATAGTGAAAAAGAAAAAATCGGCGAAGAAGACTTTTATACAATAGCAGGCGATTATAATTTCTATATGGACAACTTGATTGAGCTGATGCAACAGTTAGAAATAAAAACAATTACTGCCCAAAAAAGAATACTGAAATTTCAAGGAACGGATAAAGATTATATTATTGATTTAGATAAAAAGGGCTCCCTTGATTTACCTTATTGGAAGGCTATTCTTTTTACGAAAAGCAACGCTCCTATTTTTATTGAAGTAACAGACACAGACAACGATAAAATCATCAATTATATGAAAAGCTCAAAAAAGAAAGTGTCAAAATAAAAATTGCTTTGCCTGTCAACAAATATGTTTGTATAATGAACTCGTTTAAACTTTTTCAATAACGAAACTAAATGAAAAATAAAAAAATAATAGTATTTATCGCCTACCTTTTGATAAGCCAAATCGGCTTTGGCCAAACTGATTTTCCAACAAAGTTTTCTGTCTTTTGCCAAGCCAAAGATACCCTTGCCGAACGGAAATTATTAGAAAAATGGCAACACGAAAAACCCAATGACCCCGAATTATACACCAGTTATTTTAATTATTACTTTTCAAAATCAAAAAATGAAGTGGTTACCTTGACAACAGAAGAACCTGAAGGTGAAAAACTTATCCTTAAAGATAGTTTGAATCAGATAACAGGGTTTTTAGGGGCACAAACCAGCTATGATGAATTTTATTTTACTAGAGGAATTCATTATATCAATGAGGGAATTCGTAAGTTTCCGAACCGGCTTGATATGTATTTCGGAAAAATATATGCCTATGGCCAACACAAAAAATGGGATATTTTCACAAAAGAAATAATTACTGTAATAACGTATTCTGCCAAGAATAAAAATCAATGGACATGGACAAATAATGAGCCTGTTGAAAATTCTGAAGACTTTTTCTTAAGCAGTATACAATCATATATAAATCAACTATATAGAACCGGAGATAATCGTTTACTAAACAATATGAAACAAATTTCTGAAACGGTTTTAAAGTATTACCCTAATAACGTAGAAAGCCTTTCAAACATTTCGGTGGTGTATTTGTTGAATGGTGAGTATGACAAAGGATTGGCACCATTACTTAAAGCCGAAAAAATAAACCCAAAAGATTATATCGTACTAGGAAATATTGCCCAAACCTATAAACTTAAAGGCAATAAAGAAATGTCTATTAAGTATTATAAAAAGATGCTAAAATATGGAGATGGGCAAACCAAAGAATTTGCAAAAGAACAAATTGCTAACTTAAAAAAATAGTAATCATTTCTTATGAAGAATAAAAATAGCCGGGCGTTTGTGCAAATTGACTTTTTCTTTTTTCCAATCTTGAACCGTTTGTGTTTTGATAAATTCTGTAGGCAGCGTAATGTCAACCGCAATACACAATTGGGTGGCAGCTGATAATGTTTGTAATAAATCGGCAAACATTTTCTGATTGCGGTACGGAGTTTCTATAAACAATTGTGACTGGTTT
>DRQI01000047.1 GCA_011330545.1 Flavobacteriia bacterium | reverse complement strand
ACCTAACTTCCGCGGTAGGTGGTATAGCCATAAGGGTTTAACAGCAGCGGCACATGGTAATGGTTGTGGCTTGTGATGTTAAACTGAATGGCCACTTCAGGATAAAACCCTTTTTGTTGCCGGCTGCTATAATAGGCCTCGGTATTAAAAATCAGCTGGTATTTACCGGCTGTTAACTTTTTTCCGGGAGGTAATAAGTCAGTTATCCTACCGTCATCATCGGTCACTCCAACCGTAATGGGTTTCCAAACTCCATTAGCATTTTCATATAGGGTAATGGGCATCCCTGTTCCCGGTATTCCGGTAGTAGTATCCAATACATGGGTAGTGATATAGCTCCGTAAATCGGCAGTATCGATGAGTTCATCAATAAGTTTCACCAATCTGATGACGGTTATTTTATGTTGTTCGCCCATCGCCACTTGCAATTCATCATCGGTAGAATTATGCAAACGAGCAGTAATAATAGCCAACATTTCTTTCGCCGATTTACCACTGGCACTGACAATAAAAATATATCCGAACTTTTTTGAATATGCTTCATTAGCATCTGCCAAGGCTTTGAGGACAGCCTCATCAGCTTCGGCAACATTGGCTTGTTCTTGATTTGCCCAATTTTTGGTTTGGGAAAATTTTTCTTTTAGGCTGTTAATATCGCCAATTTTCGGGTGCCCTTCAAAAGCCGCTTGCCAATCTAATGATTGACACTGTTCATACCATATAAAAGCCGCTTTCTCAATGAGTTCATCTCCTGAAACGAAAGGCCTGTCTTCAATGATATGATTTATCCAACATTTTGACACACAACATTTTTCTAGTGCGGTTGTGGCTTCTTGTTTTGATAAGTTGTTAAATTCTTGTAAGGTCATATTTTATTGGTTTTAATCCTTTTTTGTATGCTGTTTTGGCAGACAAGAAGTTATGGTTGTTAACTTCTGTCACCCTAACCTCCTGCTTTCGTTTTCCGGCGTCCGGTACCCCAAACTCACTCTATCGCTTGTTGCTGTACCCAGCAAGCAATCACATCACGTTCTTCTTGTGTCATACCGGTTTGATTGGCAAAAGGCATATTTTTACTTACTACCACGCGTTGAAAAATTTTATCTTTTAAACTGAAAATTTGTTCTTTAGTGTCATATTTTACGCCATTGGGTGCTACTTTCCATACGGCATCGGCAGGTGTTGCCGAATGGCATACAATACACCTTTTTTGAATAATGGCATTAACTTGTTCAAAAGTGACTTCCTCGGCACATTTTTCTGTCGATATTTTCGGGGCGGTTACAAGGGCAACTGCCAATAGCAGTAATATAGAAATTGGCAATACCCACACCGAAAGCTCTTCTTTTTCCCTGAGATTTAAGTAATGTTTGATACCGGCACTTCCTAAAGTAATACCAATCAATACCAACCACTGATACGTATTGCCAAAAGTACTCGGAAAATGATTGCTTATCATCACAAACAAGACCGGTAACGTAAAATAATTGTTAGAATACGACCGAATAAAAGCTGCTTTGCCGTCTTCAGGATTTGGAGGCAGTCCTTTTTTCGCCGCTGCTACCATTCGCTTTTGTCCCGGAATGATAACAAAAAACACATTGGCAGCCATTAAGGTTCCTAATAAGGCACCGAAATGTAAATAGGCAGCCCTTCCGCTAAAAACATGGGCATAAAACCATGCAAAAAAGATAAGAAATATAGTCATTGCAATGATAAATACCCATTTGTTACTGATTAGTTTCTTACACATTACATCATAAATTATCCAACCAATAATCAATGAGCCGATACTAATGGCGATAGCTGTTATTGGTTGCATAGACAATACTTCAGGGTCTATCAAATAGGAAGTTGCGTTAAAATAATAAACTACTGTGAGTAACGAAAATCCGGTAAGCCAAGTAAAATAGGCTTCGTATTTAAACCAGTGGAGGTTTTTGGGGATTTCTTTCGGGGCAATTTTGTATTTTTCGAGATAGTAAAACCCACCGCCGTGTACTGCCCAAAGATTGCCTGCGAGTTCATCACGCACGTTTTGTCGATTCAACGCATTTTCTAAAAAAACAAAATAAAAAGAGGCGCCAATCCACGCAATGCCAAAAGTAATATGCATCCAACGGATAATGAGGTTTAGCCATTCAAAAAAATGGCCTTCATAAACGGTATTTCTGACAAAGAAATAATAAATTATACCGGCACCCAATATACTCAGGCTTACAATAAGCGTATAGGCAATGTTTTGTTGCTTGGCTACTTTTTGTTGTAATTTTTCATCGTCATTGGCAATCGCTTTTTCTTTCCGGTGGTAAAGTGTATATGTATATTTACCGGTAATTAACAAGGCAACAAGCCAACAAATGAGTGTAATAATTCCTGTCATCATAACTATTTTATAGAACCGAAAACCCGTAACCTGCTGATACCGCCGTCGGGATAAATTTTTAGTTTTATGTGGGTTACAGGCTCGTGTTTTTCTATGGTATCGATTTCAAAAATATGCTCTTGATGCGCCCCTAGTTGGTGCCGTTGCAATAGGGGTTTCCACTGTACTTCGCCGTTCATCACTTTTTCGTCATCGTTACAGTTGCAGGCATCAATGGCACAGCTGTCAGGATAATTTCCTTTAAAGTGATGCGTATCTACGATTATTTTTT
>DRQI01000046.1 GCA_011330545.1 Flavobacteriia bacterium | reverse complement strand
TTTTTTGGCACAGAGTTTGGTTTCTTCATGTTAGAAATATAAAATTTTTGACGTATGAAGGCTTTAAAATTACTTACAACATTACTATTAACCGTTTTCTTATTTACCTCGTGTGTAGTTACTACTGTCGATAATTTTGACGATTCGGTTTCATTAGAGCAATTGGTCACCTCGTATGATTTGTGGTATGTAGACTATAATAAAACTACCGGTAATGGCGAAGTTCCTTTTTTATCGAAAGCCTTTACTATTTCATTTCAAAACGGGCGATTATATGCCAATAATAATTTAGTTGGCTTGGGTACCATAGGCAATGGGCTTGGCTTGCAAATTGGATATTACGACACTTCAAATGGCGTTTTAGAAATAGATCATGACCTCGATGGTTTTATCGATTTAGAGGTAGTACAGCTTTCTAACGACGAAATTAAACTACGTGATACTTTTACAAACACATCGTATTATTTAATTGGTTATCAGAAAAGTAACTTTGATTATGACTTGGTTTTTTACGATAATATAGAATACTTTTTACAAGAATATGTAGCTTGGGAAAAAACTTATACCAGCCAAGAAGGGGCGTTGAATGATTTTGATAATGAAAATTTCTTACAATTTACGCCTGAAAATACGACAACATTTAGGTCGTCTCAAGATGAGTTTGGCACGAATATTGACTTTATAAATTGGGATTTTGTCGGCGGATATGAAATTTTTGATGTAGAAGGATTTGACGATGTAAAAATTTTAACATTAGATTATGATTTCTTTGACAATGAAGAGTTTGAATTGACCGTTATAAACGATGGAGAAATAGATTTATTTCATGTAAGCTCAGGAACAACCTATAGTTTTGTTGGACGCGGAAATATTCAATTTAAAAATGCTTCTAAAAAAGGAGCAGTATCTAAAGGCAGAAAACGATTTAAAGTACACAGAAAAACGAAAAAACGAAAGTTAAAAACATAAAGATAAGGTTTGGTTAGTTGATTTTGGTTGATTCATTTCAACCAATACCCGCCTCAGTAGTTCTGAGGCGGTTTTTTTGTATCTTTATACAAGATATTTTCTTTATAAATGTATAAAATAAAAATAAATATCGGTTCTATTATTATCTTAGTTTTATTGGTGGCATGTAGTAAAAAAACCATCAATAAACCTGAACCGCTAGAGGCCATCAATAGTGCATCAGTTGCTTTTAGGTATAAAGGTAGTTCCTTGGAAGAATTTTTCCAAAACCCTTCAAAAGCCTATATAAGCGGCTATTTTTATTTTGATGATACGTTAGCAGATGATGTTGTTTTTGGCCTCGATATTGAATGGCTGGAAGGCCTTGACAATCCAATTCACTTTCAGGGAGCCGACTGGATGGCTTTGGCCGGATTTACACGAAAAGGGGTATTGTGGTTTCCTGTAGGCTCTCCGGTTAATGTAACAGGAACCCCTACCAATACTGACCAATGGGAAATGCGTGACACCGGCACAGAACTTCGTCCGAACAGCTGGTATAAAATAACCATAGAAGCCGATTTTGAAAAAAGAGAGTTTACATCGGTACGGTTAGAAGGAAATGGTTCGGATATTTTAGTTGATATTTCAGGTTATGCTTTAGAGTATCCTAACTATGTTCCGTTTGATAAACCGGCATTGACTTTTTATACTTTTGCTTTGAGGTCTAAAGAGTTTGCCTTTGGAAATGACAGGGAGACAAAAGTGTTTTTTGATGATATTGAAGGAGGTATTGTAAAGGGTTCAGAAAAACAAATAATTTTTTCTAATGGTTTTGAACATCAAAATAAAATTGAAGAAATGCCTATTGTATTACCCGTTACTGCATTGAACACTATTCAAGAAGACTTTTGGTATTTTGAAAATGAAAATGCTAAAATTACTATTGTTTCAACTATTAAAAGGAGTGGCAACAATGCCATTGAATGTAATGCTGATTTAAAAAATGATTAACAAACGCCTTTTAATTAAAAACTTACTGGCTTATAACGATGAGAATAGCTTTTATGATAAAAAAGTACAACTGAATCTAGATTCTAAAGAAGGCAAAGCAAAGTTTTTAAAACACGTATGTGCCCTTTCTAATTCAAATCCTACCAATAATTCTTATATCGTTGTAGGTATTGAAGACGAAACCAATAAAATTATTGGGGTTGATTTTTATGACGATAGTAAAATTCAGAATTTGGTAAATGCTTATTTTGAAAACCCTCCGAAAATACAATATGAAAATATTGCTTTTCCGAGGCTTCCTCGCCATAAGGTAATAGGTTTGGTAACCATAAACCCTAATAAAAAAGTTACTTCGTTAAAAAAGAATATTTGGAAATATCCTAAAAACACCAAATTTTTAAGGCAAGGAAGCAATTCTAAACCTGTACAAAATATAGTGCTGAAAAACACTAATAAATCGATTGTTGAAAGCATAGAAAAAAATGCGCGAAACAATATAGAACTCACCTTAAACGGGGTTTTTGACTTTATAAAGCAACACAAAAAAGAGTTGCACCCTACCTATAAAG
>DRQI01000045.1 GCA_011330545.1 Flavobacteriia bacterium | reverse complement strand
TCGACTTGCATGTGTTAAGCCTGCCGCTAGCGTTCATCCTGAGCCAGGATCAAACTCTCCATTGTAATGTCGTCGATACCTCTTAAAGTATCTTTTCTCTTAATGAAAAGCCTCAAAAAAAATTCCCCAAATCCTAAAATCTGAAGTCTTACTCAATTTTACGCTGTCAATTTCTCTATTGTTTCAATGAACTTTTTCGAAAAAATAAGACTCAATTCTGAGCCTTTTTTTGTTTCGGACTGCAAAGATAAAACTCTTTTTTTATCTGGCAATTTTATTTTGCAATTTTTTAAAAATTTATTTCACTTATTCTATCTTTCTAAGCAAAACTATAATCCTCGTTTTTATTGCGGGTGCAAATGTAAATTCTTTTCCTTATCTAACAACATTTTTTCACCTTTTTTTCTACTATTTTTTAATTTAATTTTCAATAAATTTATTTACAGTACTTTACAAATATTTCTCAACAATCAGACAAGCTAATTCCTCACTCATAAATCATTCATCCTATTTAAAAATACCCCTAAAAAAAAACTGCTAAATTTATACCTTATTATTTATGCCTTAATTTAAGAGTTTTAAATATCTTTGCATCTTTATTTTTAGTATTATAAAATGATAAAAATTACACTACCTGACGGTTCAATTAAAGAGGTTGCTAAAAACAGTACCCCGATGGATGTTGCAAAAAGCATTAGTGAAGGATTTGCCAGAAATGTTATTTCGGCAAGTTTTAACAATACAATTGTTGAGACCTCCACCCCATTAACCGAAGATGGTTCCTTAGTATTATACACTTGGAAAGACGACCAAGGCAAAAAAACTTTCTGGCACTCTTCTGCCCATGTATTGGCTCAAGCAATTTTACATTTTTATCCGGATGCCAAACTAACGATTGGCCCCGCCATAGAAAACGGATTTTACTATGATGTTGATTTTGGCGATAAAGGTATTTCTGATGCCGATTTTAAGAAAATTGAAGATAAGATGTTAGCATTTGCCCGCCAGAAATTTGAGTTTAAAATGCGTGAAGTTTCTAAGGCTGATGCCCTTGCATATTATAAAGCCAGAAATAATGAGTTTAAAATTGAATTGATTGAAAACTTAAATGATGGCGAGATTACGTTTTGCGACCATGCTGATTTTACAGATTTATGCCGTGGCGGACATTTACCCAATACCGGATTTATAAAAGCTGTGAAAATAATGAGTGTTGCCGGTGCCTATTGGCGTGGTGACGAAAAGAACAAACAACTCACTAGGGTATACGGAATATCTTTTCCGAAACAAAAAGAGTTAAAAGAATATCTCGAACTCCTTGAAGAAGCAAAAAAACGCGATCACCGGAAATTAGGGAAAGAACTTGAATTATTTGCTTTTTCACAAAAAGTAGGGCAAGGGCTACCACTGTGGTTACCCAAAGGTGCCGCTTTACGCGACAGATTAGAACAATTTTTAAAGAAAGTACAAAAAAAAGCGGGTTATGAGATGGTTGTAACCCCACATATCGGACAAAAAGAACTATATGTTACTTCAGGCCATTATGCCAAATACGGAGAAGACAGTTTTCAACCGATACATACCCCCAAAGAAGATGAAGAGTTTTTATTAAAACCTATGAACTGCCCTCATCACTGTGAAATCTATAATAACAAACCGTATTCTTATAAAGAATTGCCGAAGCGTTTTGCAGAATTCGGCACGGTATACCGTTATGAACAAAGCGGTGAATTACACGGCTTGACGCGCGTAAGGGGATTTACACAAGATGATGCTCATATTTTTTGCACACCCGAGCAATTAGACCAAGAATTTAAAAATGTTATTGATTTATCTTTATATGTTTTAAATGCTTTAGGCTTTAACGATTATACCGCTCAGGTTTCGGTACGCGATTTAGACAATCCTGATAAATATATAGGCGAGGTAAAAAATTGGGAAAAAGCAGAGCAAGCCATCATAAATGCTGCCGAAGATAAAGGATTGAATTATGTTATTGAAAGTGGCGAAGCTGCCTTTTACGGCCCTAAGTTAGATTTTATGGTGAAAGATGCGTTGGGCAGAAAATGGCAATTGGGCACTATTCAAGTTGATTACAACTTGCCCGAACGGTTTGACCTAACTTATAAAGGTTCTGACAATCAATTGCATAGGCCAATAATGATCCATCGGGCGCCTTTTGGGTCTTTAGAGCGTTTTATAGCCTTATTATTAGAGCATACCGGTGGTAATTTTCCGCTTTGGCTAACCCCTGAACAAGTTATTTTATTACCTATTAGTGAGAAATATAAAAATTATACGAAAAAAGTTTTACATTTGTTAGAAAATTACGAAATTCGCGCCCTTGTAGACGAGAGGAATGAAAAGACAGGTAAAAAGATTCGCGATGCCGAAGTAGCAAAGATTCCGTATATGGTTATCATTGGCGAGCAAGAAGAAAATGAAGGGATGATTTCTGTACGAAAACACGGAGGCGAAGATTTAGGAAAAATGACAGTTGACGATTTTAATTCTTTAATTAAAGAAGAAATAAAAAATACATTACAACAATTTTAGTTTAACCGCTATCTCAGGATAGTACAAAATTTATAGTTATAGCAATACGAAGACGTAGGGGAGGTAGAAAACCTTGGAGAGTTATCAAAGAGGACCCGCATAGGATTAACGACAAAATTAGAGCAACTGAAGTTCGGCTCGTTGGCGACAATGTAAAAGTTGATGTTTACTCATTGGCCAACGCAAAAAAACTTGCCGAAGAATTAGAGCTTGATTTGGTAGAGATTTCTCCTAATGCCACGCCGCCTGTCTGTAAAATAATAGATTATAAAAAGTTTTTGTACGAACAAAAGAAGCGTGAAAAAGACTTAAAGTCTAAGGCTTCTAAAGTGGTTATTAAAGAAATACGTTTTGGCCCCAATACAGACGACCATGACTATGAATTTAAAAAGAAACACGCCATTAAATTTTTAAAAGACGGTGCTAAACTAAAAGCCTATGTCTTTTTTAAAGGACGCTCTATTATCTATAAAGATAAAGGTGAAATTTTATTGTTGAGATTGGCTCAAGAATTGGAAGAATATGGCAAGTTAGAACAAATGCCAAGGTTAGAAGGGAAACGAATGACCATGTTTATAGCTCCTAAAAAGAAATAAACAGCCATCCTCCCTAGCTCTTTTGAATAAGAGTTTAAGTAAAGAATATAAGTGAGATAATTAATAAAGATTAGGAAAAATGCCTAAAATGAAGACTAAATCCAGTGCCAAAAAGCGTTTCAAGCTAACAGGTACCGGTAAGATTAAAAGAAAACATGCTTTTAAAAGTCATATTTTGACTAAAAAGTCTAAAAAGAGAAAATTGAAATTAACACATAGCGGTTTGGTACACAAAGCCGACAGAATGAATGTGTTAAAACAATTAGCATTAAAATAAACATCGTGTTTATTTGGTAACAGTTAATAACCCTGTGTTAGTGCCCATAAAATGACCTCAAACAGCAGGCCTGCCTAACACAAAAAAATTAAAAATTATGCCTAGATCGGTAAACTCAGTAGCTAAAAGAGCTCGCAGAAAAAAAATATTAAAACAAGCCAAAGGTTATTTTGGCAGACGTAAAAACGTTTATACAGTAGCCAAAAATGCGGTAGAAAAAGCAATG
>DRQI01000044.1 GCA_011330545.1 Flavobacteriia bacterium | reverse complement strand
GTAAAATTAAAGGCATTCCTTTTGTCAATGCCATGATTTCTACGGCTCCACCCATATTGTCGCGCCGTTCATTAAGGTATATTTACAATGCCGTTTCTTATCCGTTTAGCGATATTATTTTAACCAATTCAAAAGCCGGATTAGCCTCTTTTAGAGTTCCTAAAAACAAAGGAAGATTTATCCATAACGGATTCGATTTTGAAAGGATTCATGTAAAAAGTTCTAAGGAATCTATTAGAAAAAAAATTGGTATTGATACAGAAAAGGTAGTTGGAATGGTAGCTTCTTTTACCCAAGGCAAAGACTATGAAACCTTTGTAAAAGCCGGCGAAAATATATTAGAACATAGAAGCGATGTTACATTTTTGGCCATTGGAGGAGGCCCGAAATTTGAAGAAATAAAAAATAGTGTACACAAAAAAAACAAAGCCCATTTTAAATTTTTGGGAAGGCAAGAAGACGTTGAATCTATTGTCAATATTTTTGATATAGGCGTATTAGCAACTTATACAGAAGGTATCTCTAACGCCATTATGGAATATATGATTTTCGAAAAACCCGTAGTTGCTACAGACGGAGGAGGTACCAATGAAATAGTAATTGATAAAAAAACCGGTTTTTTGGTAAGGCAGCGAGATGTAGCTCAATTAACCGAAAAAATAAAGTATTTATTAGAAAATACCGAAGAAGCATCTGCCATGGGTAAAATGGGAAAAGAAAGAATTGAAAAATACTTTTCAATAGACAGAATGGTTGCAGAAACGCTAAAACTCTATAAAAGTTGTTTGAAGTAAAATAAATGCTTAAAAAGGAAAAAATTTAGAATGAACATACTCTTTGACCTAAACCATCCTGTCGATGTAAATTTTTTTAAGAATGCGATGCTCCAATTGCAAGAAGAAGGGCATCATATTTTTATTATTTTTAGGGGTAGGGGAAAGTTAGAGAAAATTGTAAGGTATGAGTTGGCGATGTTTCCCATTGAAAAGATAGGAGAACATAAAAAAGGGTTTACAAAAAAAGTAATGGCACAATTACACCGAGATTATGCAATCATACCCTTTATAAAAAAAAATAAAATCGATTTAGTAGCCTGTTTTGGGCCTACATCAGTATTTTCAACAAGATTTTGTGGCATTCCTTATTTGGCATTTGATGATGATTTTGAATACAAAATTCCGTTTTACCATGCCAACTGGTTTGCCACAAGGCATATCTTTCCTGATTTTATCGAATTTTCAAATTCAAAAACATATAAATTTCACGGATTTAAGGAGTTAGCATACTTACATCCTAACTACTTACAAACCTCTAAACAGGTGCTCGAAGAACATGGCATACAGCCCAATAAATATGTTTTTATCAGAGAGATTGCCGGGGTAAGTTTAAATTATAAAGACAGTACTTCAATATTGAGTAAAATAGTAGAAGCGGTTAAAAAGAAGGGATTAGAAGTAGTACTCTCGTTAGAAGATAAAGATGTAAAAGAAAAATTTTCTGATGATTGTATCGTGCTAGAAGAACCCGTATCTGATATTTATTCATTGATGTATCATGCCCTGTTTGCCATTTCATCTGGCGATACCGTGGCTAGGGAAACTTCTTTATTGGGTGTGCCTACTTTATATACCGGAGGAAGGGAAATGGTGGTAAACAAGGCTTTGGTTGACTTATCAGTGCTAGATGAAAGTACAGAACTCACATTTATCCTCGATTGGATTTCACAGCAAGAATCTAACAAGAAAGAAAAAATGCAGCGTGAAGTGTTACATACAATTGAGAATGAATGGGATAATACAACTTCCGTCATTTTAAAACACATTAATGACTTTACCTAATAAAAACCTGTCAAGAATAGTTTTTATTGAAAACGAAGACCTTACCAGAGATTCATCCGGTGGGGTAATGAGCTATTTGATAAACTTGTCAAAATATTTTATGGATATAGGGATGGAGACCGTTTTATTCGGAAGCGGAAGTATTGAAAATACTAGTAAGCCAACTAAAAAATTCTCAAAATTTCATTCAATATCAAAAAATCCCTCCATCAGCAATTTCAAGTTTTTTTTAAAACTGCTAACTACCGGCCAATTAAAATATGTCGATAAAGGAGATATCCTTCACGTACAACGTGCCGAAATGGTTATCCCATTAGCGCTGAGAAAAAGAAATAAGATTATATGCACTTTACACGGAGGGCAAGACTTGGCTGTGTTGAAAAAGAAAGGGAAATTTATGGGTTTTATCTATTTAATGCTCCAGTTTTTGGCATTCAAATTAGTAGATGAACTCATTGTAGTCGATGCAAAAAATAAAAATAGGTATGTTAAAAAATACCCTTGGATAGAAAAAAAAATAAGTTTAATCCCCATTTCAGTAGATACAGGGCGCTTCTATCCGCAAGATAAAGCCAAGGCAAGAAAAAAATTCAAATTTTCACCCGACAAAAAAATACTGCTTTTTATAGGGAGGTTAGAATATGAAAAAAATGTAGCACTGATAATCAACGCTTTTAAAGAAATTAAAGAAGCTAATTATCAGTTGATTATTGTAGGTGCCGGCTCATTGGAAGAGAATCTTAAAGCCCTTGCCGAAGATGCTGAGAATGACATTGTTTTCTTAGGCGAAGTAGATAATACGGTAATCCCTGAAATAATTAATAGTGCTGATGCTATGGTACTCACTTCGCTTTTTGAAGGAAGCCCAACCGTTGTAAAAGAAGCCCTCTGTTGCGATGTACCCGTCATTTCAACAGATGTTGGCGATGTAAAATCAGTATTAGAATCGGTCAATGGCGGTGTTATTATTGAAGATTCGGTACAAGGTTTTTTAACCGGGATACAAAAAATATTTTCTAAAGAAAAGGTAGAGATAAAAGAAGCTTCCAATCAATTTAACCATACGGTAATGGGAGAGAAAACACTAAAAATTTATGCTAAAAATAGTTAATCGAAAAGAATTCCTCGAAGCTCTGCGTAGGGGTTTCCCATTTACCTCTCCTTTGGAGAGCCTGCCTGACGGTAGGCAGGGTCAGAACTGCTTTTTTGCAGTTCTGGGAGAGGTAGAATACAAAATTTCGGTTTTTGACATTCATGTTAAAATGAAACCAGCGAAATACCCCTATGGCTTTGCTTCGGGGATAGTTGGTTTTAAGAAATTTTTTATTTGAAAAAGTTTAAACGAGTTCATAGTCAATGAAAATATGCCTAGTGAAAAAACATCAATGAATTGAACAATACAACCATTTATATAGCAGGCCCAGACGGAATAGGAAAAACTACCTATTTAGAATACGTTGAAAGTACCCTGTCAGAAAACCCTACTCGACATATTTGGATACGTTCGCCAAAAATACTGTCAAAACCCTTAATGGCTTACTGCCGTTTAGTGGGCTTAACCAAGTATAAAACCATTGACGGCATTAAATACGGCATTCATTTGTTTTATAAATCTTCATGGGTATCATGGCTATTTCCAATACTCCAATTGATAGACTTTAAAATAAAATGGAAGCTCGAAAAAAGAAAAGTAAAACCCGGTGAAGTAGTGCTTTTCGACCGTTTTAATATCGATACGTTGGCCGATTTAATGGTAGATACCCATAAAATGGAGTTACACAAAACATGGATTGGCAAAAAATTTATTGAAATGTTACCCCAAAACACAAAGGTTGTAATTTTGCACGTTGAAGAAGAAACCATTAGAAGCCGAAAAAAAGATACCCTCCACGATGAGAATTTAGCGCTTAAAATAAAAGTGTATGATATTTTAAGCAGAGATTTAAACCTAAAGGTTATTGATAATAACAGAAGCCTCTCTGTTGTCAAAGATGAAATTGTAAATTATTTTATATGAGTAGTTTAAAAGATAAGATATTTAGTAATAAATACCTGAGATGGTTACAAATTTTTACCAATTGGCTCATGCAAGGAATTCTTCATGCCGATATGTCTGAAAAAATTTATAAAATAGGGTTTACCCTTTTTTTCGGGGCTATTTTTTTCTCTCTGTTTTATTTTCAATTCAACATTTCTATATTTAAAAGTATCGTTTTAGGTTTTATCATCGCCCATACTATCAATTGGTTTGTCAACTGTAATTTTTATGTACTGTTTGTACATAGAATGAGATGGCTTAAAACAAGCAAACCCGAACTTTTCAATCAGTTAACAGCCATACGGCAGCGCCTTGAAAAAATGCCTGATAAAGATTGGATTTTATACAGCGTTTCGCACGGAGGAATATGCAAAGGCACTTTAAATAAACATTCGGATATCGATGTTTCCCTCATTAGAAAGCCGGGGTTGAAAAATATGGTTAAGGCAATACTATTTTATGTAAAAGAAAAAAAATATGCAGATATCAAAGGAGTGCCTTTAGATATTTTTATTTGCGATTCGCCCGAAAATTGTATCCAACGCTCAAAAAGGCAAAAAAACCCTATCGTATTGTTAGACCATAAAAATAAGGTAGACGATTTTTATACCGATAAATTGAGTATGAGCATAGAAGAAGCTAAAGTACTCAACGGAGAAAAACCATCGAAAGATAACAACTAGATGTTAAAAAAAGTAGTTTTCATCACAGAATATCTCAATCCTCCGTATGACGAAGGGATTAAAAAAACAGCCTATAATCTGTGGTTAGAACTAGGTAAAAAGTATGAGTTGCTAGCCATTTGCCGGCATGGTTTTGAAAAAGAAAACCTACATATTGTAAATACCAATGCCCTGTATTTTTCAGCAGAGGTCAAATCATTAATTAAAAATTTTAAGCCTGATGCATTG
>DRQI01000043.1 GCA_011330545.1 Flavobacteriia bacterium | reverse complement strand
TTCTAACACCGTTTCTGCTTTAAATTCATTTTGAATGCCATGCATCACACTGCTTTTTGACGCTGATTTACCATTTCTAAGTGCTGTTTCAATCGCCACAAAGTGGTCTAAAGGAGCCATCGTTAAAAGCTCTTTGGCTTGCTTACTAAAATCTTTATTTCGCTTTTGTTTTCTTGCCAATAGCAATAAAATATGTCTTGCATTTAGATTATACGTATTATAATCTAAGGCTTTTCGTGCATATCTTTCTGCTTTTCGCGCATCATGTTGTAGTATATAAATCTCTGCCATTTGGGCATACGATACCGACCTGTATTTTATGTCTCTAGCTGACCAACCGAAAGATTCTAGCGCATTGATATAGTCATTCGCAGCACGGTATAAAATTCCTGCTAAATAATTAGCTTCTGAAGAATATGTATTCATTTTTAAAACGTGATTTACATAGGCCAATCCTTTTTTATAATCGGTTTTTCTATAATTCAATGCTGCCAGTTTAAGAAGTGCTTCTCGGTGTGACGGGTCTAGGCGAATGACTTCTGAAAATTTTTGATATGCAAGTTTATAGTTACGGTATTTCACAGCTTCCCAACCTTGGTTATACCATTGTTGGGTTTGGGTTGATTTTGTATTCTTAGCTGTATAAAATGGCCTTTTTAACGAGGTTTTGTTTGTGTTTGAAAACGATAACTTATCGCCAACAAAAACTTCTATGTTGCCTGCTTTTTTTAGAGGGATGTTTTTTGAAAAAACTTCCATAGGTTGTAATGCTATTTTCTCATTCACTATTTCGGTACCGTTTAATTGAACTGAAACAGTTTCCTTTAATGTCTGTAAAGCATTGATGCCGATATAAAGATTATTATTTTTATGCTCAACATTTAATACTCCAAATTGTGAAGCATCTACCATACCGTTAATTTCTTTAAACGGAAACCAACTATCACTCCATCTATCCATAACATAGGGCTCAAAACTTACTTGTGAAATTGGTGTCTTCATTTTGCCCGGAAAGTATTGGTTTAATAAGCGCCCTGCTTGAAATTCAATATATTGGCCGTTTGTATCGGTAAGAAGATTTTCCCAAATACCGCCTTCGCGAGAGAGCGCCCACAGCCATAATTTTTGCCCGGGCATTTCTTCATACGGTGCCCAATGCCCAAATCCGAAATTAGAATTGTGATAATAACCTCCAAAAAAATGGTGATAATCACCAACTACGTGGTATGATTTATGGCCGTCAAAATTATTATTTTTATACATAGATAATTGCCTGCCTTCTTTATCCATTGGCCAAGGCATGGCTTCGCCATTGTGTTTTAGAAATTTATTGCCGGGGGCAAAAAATTCTAAATCATCTTTTGCAGCGGCAGCGGCTGTCATCCAATTATAATACGACTGATTTAATGGGGTAGCATTATACCATGACGCTTTGGTTTCAAAATAGGCTTTGTCTTTCCGGAGGTTTATTTCTACGCTCCACTGCGTTCGCGATGGTAAATCCATAGCTCCAACAATACAACTCACACTGCCATCATCATTATTTTTGATACGATAATCAACCGGTGTTGCCGTAGTTGGGGTATGGCCAATAATGCCAAAATTAAATTCGACACCTCCCGAAGTCCAAGGCCCGCGCATGGCTATGTTCCTGAATTTTAATACATCATTTTTATATATAAATTCTTTTCCTGTTTTCTTTTCAATGGCACCCCAAATTTTGCCGCCCACTTGGGGTAATACATACAATATTATATACTTATTTTCAAGGGTAATTACTTTCCAATTCTTTTTTTTGGCTTGTGTTGTATACCCTTCAAACTTAAAATACGGATAAATTTTAGGGTTGTCAACCAGCATGGGAATTGGGTTTGGATTACCGAAAGAATAGGTGTCTATTGGGAGTGTTTTCTCAGAAATTGTAGCATTCTGCGGAACTATTTTACAGGAATGTATAACAAGTACTGCTATACTTAAAAATTTACAAAATTTCATCAATTATAAAATTATAGGCACTCCATTTGAAGCTGTTTTTGGCATATTTTATTTTACCATCTTATAGATTTGTACAGGTTTATTATTTTTCACAAACATCACATAATCGGTTGCTTTTGAATTCAACCCGATTACATCCCTCACTTCACCTTGACTGTTTAAACCACTTCTAAAATTACTTACCGGATTAAAATTACCTTTTCCGTTTCCTAAAAGGAGTGTGCCTCTATTGGCATCATAGCGTCCGTATTTAACTCTTGACCCGTAAAAATTCCCTCCAAGTATGAGGTCAATATTGCCATCGCCATTACTATCTTTCGGTAAAATTCCGTAGATGGGAGAGAACTGTGCTACTGATGGTAAGGATTTGAATGTGAAGGTATTATTTCCTTTATTTTCTAAATATCCGGTACTAAAGTTTACGGCTTTTAGCACTTGTGCATCTTTGAGTTCTTCGCCAGAAAAAATATCGGTAATTTTTTGATTGGCATAATCGGCATAATTTGGATATTTCACTTTGAGGTAACTCAACTGCCCCACCATATCGTCTTTTGAAAATACGGGATAGCTTTCGCCCATAATATACGAGCATAAGACAGGGTCAATCGCCCCGTTTTTATCAAAATCTTTGGCGTAAAGGGTTACGGGTTCAGCAATGGAGGCTTTGAGTTGCGAATTAAGCCCGAAATTTCCAACAATATAATCGGTATCGCCATCATTATCAATATCTGCAGCTACTATTTTATTCCACCAACCTTGGGTGTCTTTGGTACCGCATTGTTCTGTAATTTCTGTCAATTTTCCATCTTTATTGGTAAAAATTCTAATAGGCATCCATTCGCCTACTACCAATAAGTCTAAAGAGCCATTGTTATCATAATCGCTCCATAGGGCATCGGTTACCATCCCTATATGTTCTAATGACGGGTTTATTTGATTGGTAAACTCCTTGAAATTTCCATTACCATCATTTTTAAGAACATAGCTTCGCGGTATTGTTGGGTACTTACCGGGCACTAGCCTTCCTCCCACAAATAAGTCTACATCGCCATCATTATCGATATCTCCGGCGGTTACACAAGAACCGCTTGTCAACATTACAGGAAGGGAGTTTTGACGTTTTTTAAAATGCCCTTTTCCGTCGTTTATATACAATCTGTCTTGTAATTCAGGTGAATTTTCATTAAAATCATTCCCTCCGCTAACCACATACAGGTCTAGGTCTTTATCATTATCTGCATCGAAAAAAAGTACGCCTATATCTTCTGAGGCACTGTCTTCTTTAAATGTATTTGTAGTGGCTGCCATAAATTTTCCTGCTTTATTTTGCAGGTATAATTTTCCGGCACTTCCTTTGGCTCCACCGATAAAAACATCTTCCCTACCATCGTTATTTACATCGCCGGTGGCAGCTTTTGGCCCTTGGGTAGATAATTTATGAGGCAACAACAGCTCTCTTTTAAAATCTACAAAATCGTTTTCTTTGTGGATATAGGAGAGGATGCTATCTCGGGTAGTATCGATAAAATAATGGGTATCTTCTTTTTGGATAGTATCATTTGGCAATAGCACGGCATTATCTTGATCTAAGGTTATGGTTTGATCTACTTTTGTGTTTTTAAGTAGTTGTACTTTGCCATCCGGCCAGGTTATTTTTATTGTTGGGATATCCGTTTGCTTACCAACGCCAAATACCAATTCTAAGCCTCCTGACGATTGAAACCCCCTTGTAGGAATGAGCTCTTGTACGAGGATTTGATTATTGACAAAAAGCTCGACTTTTGAGCCGATGCCAAAGGTATTTTGGGTATTGCCTTTTAATTTGCATTTTATATAATGGTTTTGGGTATGTATATCGGCATTATTTTTATACACAAAGGCTTCTTTATCAATATTATTGACTACTAAGTCTAAATCGCCATCATTGTCAAGGTCGGCATAAGCAGCACCGTTTGAGAGTGATTTTTGGCTGAGTCCCCAATCTGAATTTACATTGCTAAATGTTACGTTTTTATTGTTATGATAGAGGTAATTCTCAATAACGGTAGCGGGAATTTTTTTTAAAAATTCGCCGATAACTGCTTTTTTATCGATTCCTTTTTTATCATTTAAGCGTTCTTGAACGGTATAGTTGATAAAATCCATATTGGTATAATCGCGTTTATAACCGTTGCTTATAAAGAGATCTTTATAACCGTCATTATCAAAATCGGCAAGTAATGGCGACCAACTCCAATCGGTATTAGAAATTCCGGCAAATTGTCCGATTTCCGAAAATGATTGCCCGTTATTATTTAACTGAAGCATATTACGCATGGTTTGGTTGTAGAATCCTGTTTTTGCCAACAAACTGTGTTTGTCGTAATTATCGGGTCCTGACACCATTTTTTGGCGGTAATTATCTTCGGGCAACATATCTAAGGTAACAAAATCCGTAAAGCCGTCATTATTAATATCTGCCACATCGTTCCCCATTGAATACAACGGAACGTGGCCTATATATTTTTCTAAACTTTCTGTAAAGGTACCATTGTGATTATTGATGTATAAATAGTCTTGTTCATTATAATCGTTAGAGATGTAAATGTCTAACCACCCATCGTTATTAATGTCTGATACGGCAAT
>DRQI01000042.1 GCA_011330545.1 Flavobacteriia bacterium | reverse complement strand
TTCTCCTTTGGTGAACATCTCTTCAAAATCCTCTTCAATTTCAATATCTCCAACAATTCTCACTTCGCCTTTTTGTAATAAAGAAACAATAGGCGCGTGATTGTTTAACATTTGGAATTCGCCATTGATACCTGGTACGGCAACCGATTCAACTTCTCCGGTAAATAATATCGCTTCGGGGGTTACAATCTCTAAAATCATAGTTTCAATATTCAGCACCGGATATTTGATAAAGCAACTAGGTATGTGTTACTACCACCAAAATCCGATTACTCGTTTTAAGCCTCAGCCAACATTTTTTCGCCTGTTTCAATAGCTTCTTCAATAGAACCTTTCAAGTTAAAAGCGGCTTCTGGAAGGTGGTCTAACTCACCATCCATAATCATATTAAATCCTTTAATGGTTTCTTTAATGTCTACTAATACTCCCGGAATACCGGTAAATTGTTCTGCCACGTGGAAAGGTTGTGATAAGAAACGTTGTACTCTACGCGCTCTGTATACTACCAATTTATCTTCTTCTGACAATTCCTCCATTCCTAAGATGGCGATAATATCTTGTAATTCTTTATAGCGTTGTAACAATTCTTTTACGCGTTGAGCACAGTTGTAATGCTCATCGCCTAAAATTTCAGCCGATAAAATTCTCGAGGTAGAATCTAATGGGTCTACCGCAGGATAAATTCCTAGTTCAGCAATTTTACGTGACAATACTGTTGTTGCATCTAAATGCGCAAAAGTAGTTGCAGGTGCAGGGTCTGTTAAATCATCTGCCGGTACATATACTGCTTGTACAGAAGTAATAGAGCCTGTTTTGGTAGAGGTAATACGTTCTTGCATCGCTCCCATCTCGGTTGCTAATGTAGGTTGATATCCTACTGCTGAAGGCATTCGGCCTAATAAAGCTGATACTTCTGAACCCGCTTGGGTGAACCGGAATATATTATCTACAAAGAACAGTACATCTTTTCCTTGGCCGTCTCCTGCCCCATCTCTAAAATATTCTGCAATGGTTAATCCTGACAGTGCCACTCGTGCACGTGCCCCGGGAGGTTCATTCATTTGCCCGAAAACAAATGTAGCTTTAGATTCTTTCATTCCGGCTTTATCAACCTTAGACAAATCCCATCCGCCTTCTTCCATAGAATGCATAAAATCATCACCATATTTAATAATACCCGATTCTAACATTTCACGTAATAAATCATTTCCTTCGCGCGTACGCTCACCAACACCGGCAAATACAGAAAGTCCGCCATGCCCTTTGGCAATATTGTTAATCAACTCCATAATCAATACCGTTTTACCTACTCCGGCACCTCCAAACAATCCGATTTTACCACCTTTTACATAAGGTTCTAATAAATCGATTACTTTAATACCGGTGAATAAAACTTCAGTTGATGTTGACAAGTCTTCAAATTTTGGCGCTTGACGGTGTATTGACAAACCATCTTCTCCTTCTTTAGGCAAGTTCCCCAATCCGTCAATGGCATCTCCAATCACATTAAACAACCTTCCGTAAATATCTTTCCCTATGGGCATTTTTATGGGGTTTCCGGTAGTAATCACTTCTTGCCCCCTACTCAAACCATCTGTTGAATCCATTGCTATACAACGCACAGTATCTTCACCAATGTGTTGTTCAACTTCTAATATTAATACAGAACCGTCTTCTCTATTAATTTTTAAAGAATCATATATTCTTGGGAGATCTTCTTCTGATGCGAATTCAACATCGATAACCGGACCAATAATCTGAGCAACTTTACCTGTAACTTTTGCCATTCTAAATTGTTTAATTATTTAAATCTTAGCGAAAAGAGTAAAAAATACCTTTTATAAGGCTTCCACTAAATTCTTTACTTTTTCAAGGCGCAAAGATAATTTAATTTAATTTAATTTAAAACTATTTTCTGTCAAATATTAATCAATAAAGTGAATGGCCTTTAATGAAAAAATGCATGGTGTTTCTCTGATAGAAAGTAGGCAAAAGAATAATTCTATTTGGCTATAATTGTATTAGAGTTTAAGGTTGTATGTTGATAGTTTGTAATAGATAGTAAAACATAAACGAGGCTGTCAAAAATGTTACTTTTAGACAGCCTCGTTTTATAAAATATTTTTTTAAGCCTTGCTTAACAAGCCTTTTATTGTATTCTAAACTATTGATTAATAATCCATGAAACATAATATTGAGCACCAACGGCACCTGTGCCGGGAGCACTAAAATATTCATTGCCACCAATATTTGAACCTCCTATTTTAAAAGTAGATTTCCATTTTGGTATTGAATAATTTAACTGGGCATCAATAACAGTCCTAGAATCTACAATGGCATTTGCCGCGCTTGATTGCCAAAAATACTCATCACTCCACCTTCCGTTAATATTAAAACCAAAGTTTTTAAATAATTTCGGGTTACCGAAAGAAACTTTTACTTTATTTTCGGGTGTGTTAAATCCTGCTTGGAAATCAGGGTCACTGGCTTGGTCAAAATCAAGTTTAGCATAGGTATAATTGATTCCTATAGTAAAACCATTACCAACTTTAGTATCTAAGCCAATAGTAGCTCCATAAGATGAAACATCAGCTTTCGAATTGGTATAGGTTTGAATTACCCTAAAGTTACCTGAAGCAATATCCGCCGCTCCTGAAAAGGTAGTTAAATCTGTTGTACTTCCATCTACAGGTGTAATCACAAATTTATTAGCGATAAAATCGTTATAATTATTATAGTATGCATTAAAATCAACATTTACTTTGCCTAATCTACCTCTATACCCAATATCATAAGCGGTTACTTCTTCGGGCTGTACCAAATCGGTCTGTACTGATTGTAGCAATCCTGCATTTTGAGCAACGGCCAAAGGAGGTGGGGTACCACCCGCGATAGCTGCTTGTACGGCGGCACCAAATGCCTGAACTGAACCGGTGGTATACGAATCGAAATAAATATCCCTACCTGTTAGGGTAGTATTTGGCAACGGCCTATCTAAGTTATCGGGTGAAGACCCTACTAAAATGGCTCTACCTACATCAAAACCTATAAATAAAGATTGCGTATCGGGGTTTCTAAAACCTGTTTGAAAAGAGGCTCTGAAATTATGTTGTTTATTTTCACCGGCAGAATACACTATGGAAGCCCTGGGTGAAACATTTCCGTCAAAGAAATCATTTTTATCATATCTGAAAGAAGCTGTTAACTTCAATCTTTCATCTGCAAATTTCTTACTCGCCTGCACATAAGCACCAAATTCATTGTATTCTATAGGCCCGTCAGCATCTGTAAAAATAGTACCTCCTGAATTTAACGAATATTTCCTATACGAACCTCCAATTTGTATGTCGGCGGCTTCATTTAACAGGCTTGAAAAGTTGTAATTTCCTTCGGCATGATACATTTTTGTATTGTCTAGAAATTTAGATCCTGTGGCAATATCCGGGTCAGAAGTTACTTGATTAAAAAGTGTTTGAAACTCCGGTGTGCCCGGTTGCGGGGTAATATTAGTGTCTGCAACTTGTCGTGCTCCGGCATGTGCTTGGTCTGAAGTAGCGCCTCCTAAAACTGCTTGTAAATAGGCTCCTACATACGTACCAAACCATTGTGGTGAATTGACAGCATTCATATTAATACCCGCAAATCGCATATCATACGAATCGCCGGCAGTTTCTGA
>DRQI01000041.1 GCA_011330545.1 Flavobacteriia bacterium | reverse complement strand
AATGATATTGTACTGTTTATTAATCAAAAGCGAAGCATCTCCTTCATATACATTAATATGTTTGCAATGATTTCGCTCACAATTTTCTATTGAATTTTCATAACACCATTTATCAATATCAATGGCATCAATGGGTTTTGCCCCTTTCATTTCGGCAAAAATGGCTAAGATACCTGTACCACAGCCCATATCGAGGACTTTCTTACCTTTTAAATTTAACTTGATTAAATGTTGTACCATCATGTGCGTAGTTTCATGATGCCCGGTACCGAAACTCATTTTTGGCTCTATTACAATATCATATGCTAGGTTTGGATTCTCATGAAAAGGAGCTCTGATACTTACCAAATTATCTACTTGAATAGGTTTGAAGTTTTTTTCCCATTCACTATTCCAATTTACTTGTGCAATTTCTTCAACCGTATGAGAGATACTAAATTCTGCCGATTGTAAAATTTGAATGTCTTCTAAAATAGTTTTGTGATGTTCTCCTTTTTGGATATATGCGATAACCCCTTCTTCGGTTTCAACAAAACTTTCAAAACCTGCCAAGCCTAACTCGGCAATTAAGATTTCTGCTCCGGGTTCTTTGGGTGAAATGGTAAAGTTATAGGCTATATAAATAGTTGACATTGGCTTTTGATTCTTGCTTAATCAAAAAATTTAAATAGCATTTATTATTGCTAAAAAATCATCAGCATGTAAGGCCGCCCCACCTATCAAACCGCCATCTACATCTTCTTTCGAAAATATTTCTTTTGCATTTGCGGGTTTTACACTTCCTCCATACAGAATAGAAACTTCTTCAGAAACGTCACTAATATATCTTTCTGCAACTAACTCCCTTACAAAAGCGTGCATCTCTTGTGCTTGTTCAGGAGAAGCAGTTTCACCGGTACCAATTGCCCAAACTGGTTCATACGCTAAAATAATATGTTGCCAATCTTCTGAATTTAAATGAAATAAGGCATTTTTTAGTTGCGCTTTTACCACTTCAAAATGGTTTCCCGATTTACGGTCTTCTAATTTTTCGCCAAAACAAAAAATAACTTCTAACTTGTGTTGTAATGCCCGGTTTACTTTTTTTGTCAGTAAAGTATCGGTTTCGCCAAAATATTCCCTACGTTCTGAATGGCCAAGTATGACTGTATTTACACCCACGCTTTTTAGCATCTTAGCTGAAACTTCACCGGTATAGGCACCGCTTTCTTCTTGATGCATATTTTGCGCGGCAACTTCTAGTTTAGAATTTTTAATTTTTTTGGCAGTTCTTTGAAGAAAAACAAAAGCAGGGGCAATGATTACTCTTGTATTTTCGAGCTCTACTCCCTTTAATGATTCTTTTAAATCTGCTATTAAGATTTTCGTTTCATTTTTATCATTGTTCATTTTCCAATTGCCGGCCACTATTTTTTTTCTCATGGTATACATTTAAATATTGATTGCAAAGATAACAAAGAATGAAAGCAAAGAGAAGTATTAAAATCATTACTTTTGTAAAACTCATTTATTTTATGAAAATGACGAAACAACAGCTTGTTGAACAGATTAAGAAAAAGAAGTCTTTTTTGTGTATTGGCTTGGATGTGGATATTGATAAAATTCCACCGCACTTATCGGCTTTCGAGGATCCTATTTTTGAGTTTAACAAACAAATTATCGATGCCACACACCACTTAGCTGTTGCTTACAAACCAAATACGGCTTTTTATGAAGCATACGGAATAAAAGGTTGGAAAGCGCTACAAAAAACAATCGATTATTTAAACGGCAAACATCCTGAAATTTTTACCATTGCCGATGCCAAACGCGGTGATATTGGCAATACTTCAACACGTTATGCGAAGGCATTTTTTGAAGATTTAAATTTTAATGCTCTTACGGTTGCCCCTTATATGGGAAGTGATTCTGTAGAACCCTTCTTAGCGTTTGAAAATAAATTTACTATTCTATTGGCATTAACTTCAAATATTGGAGGACTTGATTTTCAAACCTTACAAATTGATAATTTAGCATTGTATAAAAAAGTACTGAGAACGTCTTTGACTTGGAAAAATGCAAAAAATCTCATGTATGTGGTAGGAGCTACCCGCCCGGAATATTTTGCTGAAATCCGCAAAATAATTCCGCATCATTTCTTGTTGGTTCCCGGTATAGGTGCTCAAGGTGGAAACTTACAAGGTGTTTGTACATACGGATTAAACAATGATATTGGGTTATTGGTCAATTCATCACGGGGAATTATCTATGCTTCTAGCGAAAAGGATTTTGCCGAAAAAGCAGCCGAAAAAGCCTTGGAGTTACAACAGGAAATGGAATCATATCTATAAATAAAAAAAGCCGGAGTATACAGCTCCGGCTTATATTAAATCTAATAATCACATTTACTTTAGGTATTAGTTAATTCAAATAATTATACCCTGAAAACAAAGTCTTGTGTAATTATGAGGCTAAAGTAAGACACAGGTGCTTTGTGTTGAATTAAAAAGATTTGAATGGGTATATTTTTGATGTGAAACTACTTAATAATTTGACTTTTTTTGATTCTTTTACCATTAATAACAGACTATATTTCAATCTGAAGTAGAAAAAATGGTTACCTTCCAATTCGTAAAAACTCAACAACATAATTTAGGTATTGTACATTTGTGCTATATTAAAACCATCATAAAAAAGCCATTAAAAGGTTAACCTTTTAATGGCTTTAAAAAAATATAGTGATTTAAAATTTAAATATTACAAGGGTTAAACATTATATCTCCTGGTGTAGGCGAAGGCCCATCAGCTTTTACCTCAATGCCATTAGGTGATGTAATAATATAAGAATGTTCGCTTTCAAAACTTCCGGTAATATAGGTAAACACTAGAATTTCTGTTCCATCCGGTACATTTACTATGTGTGTTGTTCCGGTACCTGCAGCTGTAAAATCTTCACTTTCTCCATCAATAGTTACTCTCATTATAGCGCCATCCCATCCATCTCCGTAACTATCAAATAATTCTAGAATATAGTCTCCTGATGGGAAAGGGCATTTTCTAAAAAATTCTAAATTTAGCGTATCATTTCTTTCAATTATTATATTAGATGAACCCTCAACTCCTGTAAGTTTAAGTGTCAAAAACGCGCTTCCCATTTCAGGAATAGCATCAAAATTTCCGGAAATAGTAATTGTACCATTAAATTTACCGGCAGGAATCACCAAATTACTAATACTATATTGGTCAGGAGTTGCAGTTGAAGAAGGATCAATTTCAATAAATATTTCCCTGTCAGAATTTGATAACGTTGTAACTAATACGTCAATATTAACAGAAGTTCCTTCCTCAGGAGTTGCCAAAGCGGCTGTTGTTTTAGAAAACTGTGCAAGTGTTTGCCCATTCTCCGAATCAAATATAACACCATCAGGCGTATTACAAGACAAAAAACCGAAAACAAAAATTACTAATACTAATTTTATATATTTTTTCATTTTTAATTAATTTAAGATTAATAACCGGGGTTTTGAGTGATAAGATTATTAGCATTTAATTCTACCAACGGAACGGGTAGGGTAAATCTAGGGTCGGTACTCAACATTTCACAAGCATTGTCTAAGTTGGCACAATCTAACATATCTCTTTCGAGATTTCTTCCAAATCGTTTAAGGTCAAGGTATCTGTGTCCTTCATAAGCCAGTTCAATTCTTCTT
>DRQI01000040.1 GCA_011330545.1 Flavobacteriia bacterium | reverse complement strand
ATTTGGAGGAACGTGAAGTTTTAGAGTAATCTTCTTAAGAAAAGGCCTAATATTTTGTAACTATTCAGGAGAGCACATTTTGATATTCGGTTCTCTATTTTTATTCTTTACGCTTTATATCGGCAATAAATTTATCTAAGGCTTTGCCATATTTTGAGGCCTTAATTTCGGGGGTTAGCGTATTGTTTACGGTATCTAATAACCTTACGTTTGCATCAAACAACTCGGTCAATGCCAAATAAGGGGCAATATCATTATCGGCATGGGTTACCGCAAAATTTGTAGTGTAATAATACCTCCTTTTTACCAAACTTTTTTGTAAGTTTCTAATAGAATCAATCATAACGGAATCATTAGCTCGTTTGGCATCAAATTCTGCCTTGATATACTCTAAGCGTTTATCGCTAAACTTGCCCATCATCTCTTTATACTCGTCTAATAATTGTTGGTTTGCCAGCCCGGTAACTGTAGCTCCATATCTGAATTTTTCTAATTTAGTATTTATGGTAATGGTGCCTTTATCTCCAAAAAAAGCAATCTTTTTATCGTTGGATTTGTTCAACGACAAAAAATACAATTCAGGGCTTTCTATTTCATCGGACAATGTAAAGGTATCTACCCCGTCTAAAGCAATAGAGTCAACTGTTACCGCCATGGTATCATTCATTTTTTGCAAGTATAAAATTCCTTTTTTGAGGTTTTTAATAGTGCCTTTTACGACCATCGTATTTTCATTCTTTTCTGTACAAGCAATCATTAAAATACCGATAGCGAGTGTAATTGTAATTTTTTTCATTTTTGGAAATATCTAAAGCATGCGAAGATAGTAAATTTGTGACAATTTACGGAGAGGCCAATTGCATTAAAATGGTACAGCCAATAGCGGCAATGGTTCCTACGGCATAGCCAAAAACGGCTAATAAAACGCCAACGGTAGCTAATGAAGGATGGAATGCCGATGCTACTATGGGCGCTGATGCGGCACCTCCAACATTGGCTTGGCTACCCACTGCAAAAAAGAAATAAGGGGCTTTGATTAATTTTGCCACAATAATTAAGAGCAGGGCGTGAATAGACATCCAAACCATTCCGATTACTATCAATCCTAAATTGTCAAAAATCATGGTTAAATCCATTTTCATACCAATAGTTGCAACGAGGATGTAGATAAAAACACTTCCGAATTTACTGGCACCGGCACCTTCATAATTTTTTGCTTTTGTAAAAGATAGCAAGATGGCAATTACCGTTGCCAAACTTATCATCCAAAAGAATTGTGAGCTTAGAAACGTAAAGATATTTTTGGTGGTTTGATTCTGAATTCCATTGACAAAATCATCAAAAAAAGCACTTAAATAATTCGCTCCAAAATGTGAAATACTCACAGTACCGAAAGCGATGGCAGCAATAATCATTAAATCTGCCAAGCTGGGATTGCGTTCGACTTCTTTGGCAAATTTTGACACTTTTTCTTTTAAATTCTCTATGGCCGAAGTATCTGCTTTTAACCATTTGTCTATCCGTTTTGTTTTGCCTATGCCAATTAAAATAATGGCCATCCATATATTGGCAACAACAATATCGACAAAGACCATTCCGCCGTATAATTTTGGATTATAGTGGTAAATTTCGAGCATGGCGGTTTGGTTGGCACCGCCTCCAATCCAGCTTCCCGCCAAGGTTGCCAATCCTCTCCAAACGGCATCCGAGCCGGCACCGCCAACGGTTTCCGGAGATACCATTGAAATTAATAAAATGGCTATGGGCCCACCGATAACAATCCCTAAAGTTCCGGTAAAGAACATGGCCAAGGCTTTCCAACCCAAGTTAAAAACGGCTTTTAAATCGATGCTTAATGTCATTAATACCAATGCTGCGGGCAATAAATAGCGGCTCGACATAAAATACAGGCGCGATGAATGTTCAACTACCTCGCCTGAATTTGTTACCGTTTGCCAACTTGGTGCAATTAATTTTAGCGTAGTAAATAGGGCCGGCAGCATATAGGCCAAAAATAAGGCGGGGACAATATTGTAAAATTTTTGCCAAAAGCCTCTTTTTTTGGAGGATGTATAAAAAATAAAGCCTAAGGCTATCATTAAGAGTCCGAAAACGATAGTATCATCGGTTAAGATTGGGGATGTATCCATACAATTCTATTCTTTCTTTTAATTCTAGATTTCCGCTCCAGCCTAATAGGCAAGCAGGTTTGCAAAAATGATATACGAATTTTGTGCTTCCTACGTAACATCAATCTTCTAGCTTCGTACTTTTCGCTTCTAACTCTTACTGCCCTACCAAGAAAACAGCATTGCTAAACAACAGTTTTCCATTTTCCCAAAAACTTCTAAACAAGGGGTTATCGGCCAAATAAACAACCGCGCCCCTTCCTTTTTGTTCTACGCCAAAGACCAGTGAATTATCAATATTTTTCAGGGCATTGCCTCCGGCAAAACCACTTATTAAACTATTTTTACTTTTGAGTACGCTGACATTGGCGCCATCTTTTAAATAGGCATAATGGCTGTTGTTTAACCGCAATGTAAAATAACTTTTTCCATAGCCAAAACCCAGCGGGTGAGTATTGTCCATAGTAGCTTTAAAGATACTGCCGGTGATGAGGTTAGAGAGCGATTTTCGCTCTAAATTATCATAGGCTTCT
>DRQI01000039.1 GCA_011330545.1 Flavobacteriia bacterium | reverse complement strand
AATATTACGAAGGTTATTTTAAAGCACAACAGGCCGGGGCTACCATTAAAATAGATTCAGATTATGGAAGCGTTACCTTTTACTAATACTATTTAACCAATCACAAAAGAACTATTATGAAAAAACTAATAATAATACTCGTATTTATTACTGTTACCGGTACCCTACATGCCCAATGGTTTGGCAAAAGGGTACGAGGAAACGGCACCATGATTACCCAAACAAGAAATGTAGGCGATTATGATAAAATTGCAGTAGGCGGCTCATTTAATGTAAAATTGGTAGCCGGAAAAGAAGGCAAACTTACCATTACGATAGATGAAAACTTACTAGATTATTTAATCACAGAAGTTGATGATGGCAAACTAAAAATTAAATGGAAAAAAGGAGTCAATATCTCTACCCGAAAAAATATTTTAGTAACCGTACCATTTGAAGACATCGAAGCCGTTATCCTGTCGGGGTCAGGAGATGTGTATACTACCGACAAGATAAAAGCCCGAGATTTTAAAGCCGTATTATCGGGTTCGGGGAATTTAAAATTATCGGTAACAGCACAACAACTAGCATCGACAATCTCAGGTTCAGGTGATATTGATTTGGAAGGGAATACGGGCGATCTCAGCTGTATCATCTCGGGTTCAGGAAATATCAATGCCTATGAATTACAATCAAACAATGCAGATGCCAAGATTTCGGGTTCGGGAAATATTAAGGTTTTTGTTGACGATTATTTAAAAGCGAGAATTGCCGGCTCCGGAAATATCCGTTACAAAGGAAATCCCAAAAGGCAAGACACAAAAGTAAGTGGATCGGGGAGTGTGAGTTCTCGATAAAATTATTACTCAAGTACCTTTTTTAGTGCTTAATTTTTACCGAAGTAATTATATAAGTCCGGTTTGGATATCAACCTACCGGACTCTTTTTTGTATAAAGCGAATGCTTACCCTAGGCTTACCCGCCATTATAGTAAAAATTCATAGAAAAATATAATATCTTTGGCCGTGAATAAGTTTGTGGTATAAGCAACTCTTTAAACCTACTGTCTTGTTAAAAACCATTCAGATAATTGCACTGATACAAGGAATTCTCTTGGTTTTTATATTATTATATTATAAAAAACAACAACGTAAGCCGGCATTTTGGCTGCTCATCGGCAGTATTATTTCAATTTTGTTATATATAATGGGCGATGATGCCAATAATCTATTTTTCAATGAAATGGATTGGTTTTTTTTAGACGAAACACTATTCATTACCCTCTTTTTTCTCTTTGTAAAATATTTCATTTCTAAGAAAGACGATTTCAATACAAGAGACTACTTGTATTTTATACCTAATATACTTTATCTTTTTAATGAAGTTATTAGTGAAGGCGAAATGCCGTTGGCTTTTAGAATATTTGAACTCTCTGTTGAACTCATTTTTTTAGGGTACTTGTTATATACTTTACTGAGGGTAATAAAGGTTAAACGGCGGCAACCGAAATGGTTGGTATTCTTTTTGATTCCGTTAACAATTGTATTAGGTACTTTTTTTATGGAAGAACTGTTATTGTTTTTAAGGATAAATTTTTCCTTTGAAGGCTTTATGCCAGAAAATTCATATGTGTTGGTTATAGCGGCATTTTTATTCTATTTTATTACGGTAAAATTAATTTTTTCACAAAAAGAATTCAGTTCACATTTGTTAAAATCGAATACTTCCGGGCGGTATCATACATCGGGTTTACAGCCTCAAAAAATTGAAGGCTATAAAAAGCAATTATTGCAATTGGTAGAACAGCAGCAATTGTATAAAGACCCAAAATTGTCAATTGATAAAGTTGCTTTGGCATTAGGCATACCAAGGCAATATGTTTCTGAAATAGTAAATGTGCATTTGCATACCAATTTTCAAGAATTTATCAATCAATATCGTGTAAATGCATTTATCGAAAATCTTCCTAAGAAACAATACCAACATTTTACCCTTTTTGGCATTGCCAATGAAGTAGGATTCAATTCAAAATCATCATTTAATGCTATTTTTAAGAAAATAAAGGGATTAACACCTTCAGAATATAAAAAGAAACTACTTACCCATCATAAAATGAGTCTAAAATAATCATTTCAGACACCTTTAAAACCGCGATACCCTAGCAACATAATATCTTTGGCCGTAAATCGTGTTTGTGAAGATTCACATTAAAGTACGAGTTAAAAAATGCTGTTTTACAAACCTCATTTTAATAAGCGATGGCCAACCATTATAAATATTTTTTAATTTTTCTTTTTGTTTTCCAATCGGTTTCAGCACAATTTTCTGTCGGGGTTTCTTATGGTATTCAGATACCCGGCAGGCAAGATTTAAAGTTTCGGCGGTATGAGAACACTGTACTGCAAGAAAATATTAAAACCACCTATGTGCAGACCAATATCACTCCGGTTCTTACCGTTGATGCTACTTACTGGATAAATAAATACGGTATTAGGCTGAGTTATTTTGAATGGGAACACATCAGTACGGCAAAAGAATTTTTAACCGATGAGCGCCCGCCGTTTTTTAGGATAGAACAAAGTAGGGAAGCCTTTTATGTTAGCATATTGAGAAAAAGCTCATTTCCGTTTTTGCCAGAAGAACAACGGCAAACTACAAAAAAATATACGTATTTCGGTATCGGAATAGGAGAAACTTTAACCGAAGTAGAACGTGGAAGGACACAGTGGAGAGCTGCTTTTTTACTGTCTTATAGCCTTTCAATACCTATTGTAAAGAAAATTCGTGCCATCGCGGCATTCAAATTTTTACTCACTAGGGATATAGATACTTTGCCAAATAAAGACGGGTGGTTTGTAGACACTTCAGGAAGGTGGCATCCTTTTAGGTTTGGCCCTCATTGGGATACAAAATATCACGTTTTTCAAGTAGGATTACAATGGGAACCATTTTAGTTTAGCCACACTTAAAAATTACGGTACTTTTCAGTGAGCTCAAAAACCGCACTTAATATCCGTTGCTCAACGCCGTCATAGTCTTTGTGTTTTCGTTTCATTACCACTTTGGCCACTTCATCAACTTTATTCATTTTATAGGTTGTAAAACCCGAAGCACCGCCCCATGAAAAAGACGGGATAAAATTTCGAGGAAAATTACTTCCGAAAATATTAGCACTCACGCCTACCACAGTTCCGGTATTAAACATGGTATTGATAGCCGATTTCGAATGGTCACCCATCATCAACCCACAAAATTGCAATCCGGTTTTGGCAAAATTTTCAGTTTCATAACTCCACAATCGCACTTCGGCATAATTATTCTTTAGGTTAGAATTATTGGTATCTGCCCCTAAATTACACCATTCGCCAATTACCGAATTCCCTAAATAACCTTCATGGCCTTTACTAGAATAGCCGAAAATTACAGAATTATTAACTTCGCCACCTACTTTACTCAATGGGCCGACAGTGGTAGCGCCATAAATTTTTGTTCCCATTTTTACCACGGCATCATGGCATAAGGCAAAAGGGCCACGTATCAATGCGCCTTCCATAATAATAGCATCTTTACCGATATAGATAGGGCCGGTATCTGCATTTAAGGTAGCATACGAAATATCCACACCTTCCTCAAAAAAGATATTTTCTTT
>DRQI01000038.1 GCA_011330545.1 Flavobacteriia bacterium | reverse complement strand
GTATAATTTTTACGGATAAAGGTATCGGTTTCCGGATTCCAAACGTTTGTGTCAATTCCGTTTAAAATACCTATACATTTGGCACTTTCATGGCGTAACAGGCTTTCTAAGCCATTGGCTTTTATTTTTAATTCTTCGAGGTAACTCGGCGAAACCGTAGTTACCCGCCATGCACATTTAATACCTGCTGCCAATGGGTTTATAATATGGTTCCAATCTAATAAACCTATATTTTTTAAATCGAAATTAGGAATCAATGCCAGTTTATCATACGAAAACCAACCTTGATACTGTGCATTGTGGATGGTCAATATAGTAGGAATGCCTTGCAACGGTTTATACTTATAACTTTCTTGTAACATGAATGGCACCAATGCGGTATGATGGTCATGGCAATGTACGATATCAGGAGGTTGCTTCAAGGTTAACATCCAATCTAACACAGCAATTTGAAAGGCTAAAAACCGTTCGGTATCATCAGGCGAATAAACATATTCTTTATATAAGAGTTCGGGAATGTCGACAAAAAAGATGTCAAAGCCCAATGTGTTTTTTTGAAGGACCATGATATCGAAATCAATAGTAGCTTCCCCTAATGCTAATTGCGAGCTGTAAATGGTTTGAAACGTATTTTCTTTTTGAAAACGGTTGTTGTACAATGGCATTATTACCTGCGAAATTATACCTGCCTTCTGTTGGTATTTTGGCAGGGCACCAACAACATCGGCTAGGCCTCCAACTTTTGCCACCGGATAACATTCGGCACTGATATGTATAATTTTCATCAAAAGAATTTTATAGCTTAAAAATACAAAACTAGGTTGGATTTTAGAAGAATTAGTCGACTAGATATTTTAATAGGTTTAAAAATTGTCAATATTAGGGTATTGGCAAGCATAAAAATTAAAATTATCATACCTTTAAACCATTAAGCACAAAACCAGTCAAACCTGTATGAACGAATTGATTATGGATAAAAATTCATTGTGGTCATTGCGATTAGGGTTTTCTAACAAGGAAGCTGCTACGCTCAAAAAAGTTGGGTTGGCCAATTTTTTGGCGGCTTCTTTCAATTCAGAAATTGATACTACCTTACCGCCATTCTTAGAAAATAGTCCTAAAACCATCAAAGAATTTAAAGCGTATAGAAAGCGTATCAATCAGGCCGGCACCGCCGAAAAAAAGAAAAAGCTAAAAAGAAAAGTCCAAAATACCGGTGAACTAAAACTGTGGTGGATAGACAAAATTAAGAAAGGCAATAACCCGTTGCGTGAGAAAATGGTTTGCTTTTGGCATAATCATTTTGTCTCTACAGGCCAAAAAGTAAAAATAAATTATTGGCTCTACCAGCATCATCAAACCTTACAAAAACACGCCTTTGGCAACTTTAAAACCTTGACAAAAGCCATCGTAAAAAGCAATGCTATGGTAAGGTATTTAGATAATAACAATAATAAGAAAGGCAATATCAATGAAAATTTAAGCAGGGAATTGTTGGAATTATTTACCTTGGGGATTGGCAACTATACCGAAAATGACATTAAAAACGGCGCCAAAGCCTTAGCGGGATTAGGTTATGGAGATGAAACCGCCCGGTATCGAAAAAAGTTAGAAGTCAATGAGCAAATTACATATTTAGGAAAAACCGGATATTTTAAAGCCGATGACCTCATCGATATTATTTTTGAGCAAAAAAATATTCCTTACCTCATCACAAAAAAAATACTTCAGTGGTTTGTATATGACCTTCCTACTGAACAACTCGTTACCTATTACGGCAATTATTTTCGCAAAGTACATTTTGAAATAAAACCCCTACTCATAAAAATATTTACAGAAGAATATCAAAAAGACATTAGAGGTACCAAAATTAAAGACCCATTAGTATTTGCCATGCAACTATTGTACGAATTAGATTTGGAGCGCATTGATTCAAAATCTATCGCCTATTTTCTCAAGCAGCAAGGCATGGACTTATTTGACCAACCGAACGTAAAAGGTTGGGGTGGCGGTACTTCTTGGTTGACTTCACAAACGTATTTACAACGGAATCAGGTAGCAGATTTATTGTGTAGCGGCAAAGCCATCAAACGTAAAAAAAAGAAAATGGCTACCGACAAGATGCAAGGAAAAGAGAAACCGATATTGCCAACCATTAAAATACAACCCACCGCTGATGATGCTAAAAAAGTCATTGCAGCCTTGGGCAATCGCTTACTTTTTGAAATGAATGATACGGTATATGAAGATATGATGAGTGTGGTAAATTATGATTTTGACCCAAAGCGTAAAAATGCATCACTGGCTATTTTGAGATTGTTTAATTATATTGTGAAAACCCCTGAATTTCAATTGGTTTGACGGATATTAGTAGTTAGATGTGAGTAGTGAGATATAGTTTTTAGAATAAAAATTTAATACTGATGAAAAGAAGAGCTTTTCTATCTTTAACAGGAACGTTTACCGGAGGTACCCTCATTGTACCTCAATTTCTACATGCTTTTGCTACGACTAAAAATCACGGTAGCGGTAGCGGCAATCAGCATGTGGTATTTATCCAATTGAATGGTGGAAATGACGGACTGAATACGTTTATTCCGTATGGCAATCCGTTATATTACGAAGCACGGCCAAAAATTGCTATTGCTACTGATAACATTATCGGTAAAAATAACGGCATGGGGTTTCATCCTGCTTTAAAGGGATTGGCTGCTATTCAACAAGACGGAAACCTAAGCGTCCTTCAAAATGTTGGATACCCAAACCCTAATCGTTCACATTTCAGGAGCCAGGAAATTTGGCAAACGGCATCCGATACAAATCAATACCTTACCAATGGCTGGTTAGGCAGGTACTTAGACATACAATGCCAAGACATACAGCCGGTAGCAGGTGTTAATTTTGATACCATTGATAATTTGGCATTAAAAGGAGAGACCCCAAATAGCATGACTATAAAAAACCCCCGTCAATTTCGGGTACGGAAGAAAACGTATCTGAAGGAATCTTCCGAAAATAACCCGCAACTCGATTTTGTCTTAAAAATAGCGCAATCTGTTGCTGAAGGTTCTGAAGAAATTCAAAGAGCCATGAAACGCTCTAAAGATGGTATGTTATACCCGAAATCGAAATTGGGCGCCAATTTAAAATGGATGGCGCGCCTTATTAAAGGAAATCTGAATTCAAAGGTTTATTACACTTCACTTGGCGGTTTTGATACGCATAACAACCAATTGCCATTACACCAACGAAAATTAACGGAATTGGATACCGCCGTAACTGCATTTTACAAAGATTTGAAAGCGGCAAATTTGATGCAACAGACTACTGTAGTGATTTTTTCTGAATTTGGCAGAAGGGTACATGACAATGGCAATGGCACCGATCACGGCAAAGCAGCGCCTATGTTTATTATCGGGGGCGCCCAAGGGGGAAAAATAATTGGCAGTAATCCGAACCTCACTGCATTAGATGAGGGCGATTTACGCTACGATATTGATTTTAGGAGTGTGTATGCGTCT
>DRQI01000037.1 GCA_011330545.1 Flavobacteriia bacterium | reverse complement strand
TCTGTAATTTCACTCATTGAACTTTGGCGCATCGTATCATTTCCAACTATTAACCCCGCCGTTACCATGGCTAAGGGCGCTGATAAATGCAGTTGTTGGGCAACCAACGTACCTCCCATTACTGCGGCAATGGTGATAATCACTTCAATATCATAATCATCAATACTTTTCAATAACTTATAGGCTCCCCAACCTACGGCAAAACCGAGAATAATACCCCCGATAACCTCTACTAAAAATAATTCGGCAACATGCCCAAAAGATATTTCTGCACCTCCGGTTTTGGCAATTTGATAGATGGTTAAAAATATCACTACCCCTACACCGTCGTTAAATAGTGATTCTCCTACAATTTTTGCTTCTAATTTTTTTGGAGCCCCTACTTTTTTGAGTATTCCTAATACGGCGATAGGGTCTGTTGGAGAAATTAATGCCCCAAATAATAAACAGTAAATAAAATCAATATCTAAGTGTAATAATTTTAACACATAATAAATAAATCCTCCAGATATAAATGTAGAGGCCAATGTTCCGAGGGTAGCAAAAGCGAGTATTGGTTTTCGTTGTATTTTTAACTGCTGAAAATTGGTATGTAAAGCTCCGGCAAACAATAAAAAACTCAACATAATATCTAACAAAACCGTTTGAAAGTCAATATTTGAAATGAGTTCTCTTTCCTTTTCTAATAAAGTATCGTCAAAATAACTCAACGCAAAAATTGCCAAGGTAAAAACTATGGTAATTAACATCAACCCAATGGTATCGGGTAATTTTAAAAACCGAATATTTATATATCCGAAAGCCGCAGAAAGTACTACTAAAATTGTTGCTATACTAAAATAATCCATTAATTTATACTAATTTTTTTAAGGCTAATATATATCCTAAATGGATTCCTTCATGAAAATTATTCAACACTATTGCGTCATCAATAGTATTTAGTGTTATATTTAAACTTGATACATAAGGTTGGTATTTTACAAATATTTTATGGGTATAATCTTCTTTAAAAGTATCCGGTAATGTTAAAAATTGATTTTTTATCTTTTCAAACTCTTCTACGTTTATCTCTCTTTTTGGGGCTGTGCCTTTTTGATACTCAGCTATCATATCATTATTGACAGCCATTGGCAACCCTGACAATTTATAACAAAGCAATTGTTGTATTACTACCAAATGACCCATATGCCATACAATATTATTTGTGAAATTATCGGGTATTTTATTGAGTTGTTCAATACTTAAATCTTCAATGGCTTTAAGGATAATTAACCTATTTCCTTTTAAAAATTCAAATTGTTTCTCCATGAGTTTTTATTTATGGTAAAAATATGGTTTTTTGTTTTGAAAACAAGTTATTTTTACACTTTGGCATGAACTGTCTAAATAAAAGCACCATGAAAAAAATATACTTTTTAAAAACCTGTGATACTTGCAGGCGTATTTTAAAACAAATAAATACTGAAGGGTTTGTTTTACAAGAAATAAAAACCGACCCTATTACCGTACAACAATTGGAAGAGATGTATGCACTTACTAATAGTTATGAGGACTTATTTAACAAGCGTTCTAAAAAATATAAAGCCATGGATTTAAAAAATCAGAACCTGTCTGAAATTGATTATAAACAATTAATTTTAGACGAGTATACTTTTTTAAAACGCCCGGTAATTATTGTTGACAATCATATTTTTGTAGGCAATGCCAAAAAAACTGTTGAGGCATTGAAAGCATTTTTAAAATAATTATTTCTTTTTATAAAGCATTGGGTTCAATTCATCATCATTGTACATTTTCATTTGCTTATACACCTTCATGTATTTTTTGCCTTCAAAAATATCTTGTAGCAAATCGTCAATAGCCGAGGTTAAATCTTTTCGCTGTTCTAATAAAACATCGAGTTTTTGTTGGCAATTTAACCGGTGTTGTTCTGAAGCGGTATCGCGATTTGCTTCTTCTTTCATGTGATAAATTTTCAAAGCGAGAATAGACAATCGGTCAATAGCCCATGCAGGGCTTTCGGTATTAATTTTTGCGCCGGGTTGAATTTTTACACCTTTAGACTTTTCTAAATAATAACTATCAATATATTCAACCATATCTGTACGGTCTTGATTTGAAGCATCTATTTTTCGTTTTAAAGCCAATGCTTCTATCGGGTCAATATCCGGCAAACGAATAATATCTTCATAATGCCATTGTACGGTATCTATCCAACATTTTCTATATAAAAGGTGTGCCAATTCTCTTTTATCATACGGGTTTTCAAAAGGCTGGTCAACATCGTCTACAATGTGATATTTTTCAATAAGATTGTCAAATAAGGTGTTAAATTCTGTTGCGTTCATAAAGGTATATTATAAAAATTTTCTTTCAATAAGGGTTATTAATCGTTCTTCATATTCTTCTTTTCCTGTCCAATCATAATCAGACTTAACAGTATTTTGTATAAAATCTTTGGCTTCTCTTTCGGTTTCAAAAGTATTGAGTTGCGATAGTACTCTGTTAAAATCTTGCTGGCTAAAATTAAATAAATGCTTAACAAAAGCAATCCTGTCATTTAAGCCCACTTGAATAGTATCATTTACCAGCCTGTCATTTAAGGTTTTTTTACCGCTACTTTTTCTTTCATCATTGTCAAATAGTGTGGCTGTCTTATCGGCAGAAACAGTATCCCTAAATTCTTCTTTTGAACTGATTTGATTTTCCTTTAAGCTCCTAATATCTATTTTAACAGAATCAAATTTCGGTTCAAAGATTTCTTCGGGTGCTGCCTTAGGTTTGGGTGCGTCAAGAATCACTTTTTCTTCCTGTTGGGGGTTAGATTCTTTTTTAACTTCTTTGGCAACCGGAGGTAACGATTCTTTCTTTGAAACTAATTTATCTATATTTTTCAGCAATTCTTCTTTTGAGGTTTCGAGATTTGGCGTTGTAGCTACATAATCATCCACAAAAGCCATCACGGCTAATTTTTCATAAATCGCTTGTGCCTTTTCTTTTAAAGCCAAGACTTCATGCCTGTTTTTCATCTGTAAAATACTATGAGCTAAACTCACTAACTCAGCTTCAAGTTTTTTGTGCATAAATTGATACTTTAAATTAAAAACGGAATACTATTTTTAATAAATTTGTTTCGATAAAAAATCGAAATTCAAATCATTAATCTTTCAACGCCGAAAATTACGAAATGTTTCTTGAAAATACAGTAAATCATGCAGAACAATTTGGTTGGATTGAGGTAATTTGCGGCTCAATGTTTTCGGGTAAAACCGAAGAATTGATTCGGAGGTTAAAACGTGCACAATTTGCCAGACAAAAAGTAGAAATTTTTAAGCCTGCCATTGACACTCGATATGACGAAGAAAAAGTAGTATCGCACGATGCTAATGAAATACGTTCAACACCGGTGCCCGCTTCGGCAAACATCAGGTTATTAGCCAATGATGTTCAGGTGGTTGGCATTGATGAAGCACAATTTTTTGATGATGAAATAGTTGCGGTTTGCAATGATTTGGCCAATAGGGGCGTACGTGTTATTGTGGCCGGATTAGATATGGACTTTAAAGGAAATCCTTTTGGGCCTATGCCCGCTTTAATGGCTACCGCTGAATATGTTACCAAAGTACATGCCGTTTGTACAAAAACCGGGAATTTAGCCCATTACAGCCATCGGAAAGTTAAAAATGACGATGTTGTCTTTTTAGGCGAAACCCAAGAATATGAACCTTTGAGCAGGGCGGCTTACTACAAGGCCATCTTAAAAGAAAAAGTAAAAGAAATGGATGTCGATGCTGAAGAGATAGCTCCTAAAAAACCCGACTGATGTCAAAAATTCAGGAAACTGTATTAGAAATAGACCTGCTTGCACTTAAACATAATTTTAAGTATTTACAATCTAAACTTCATCGTACTACTAAAATGTTGGCGGTAGTAAAAGCATTTGGCTATGGTTCTGATGCGGCTATCATTGCCAATTATTTAGAAAAACTAGGGCTCAATTATTTAGCTGTTGCCTATACGAATGAAGGAGTGAGCTTACGAAAAGCAGGGGTGAGTATCCCTATTTTAGTGTTACACCCTCAACCGGTAAACTTTGAAACGCTTATCGAGTATCGTTTAGAACCGAGTTTGTACAATAAAAGGGTATTGACAACTTTTCTTTCTGCAGCTAAAAAACAACAATTATACGAGTATCCCATCCATATAAAATTCAATACCGGTTTAAACCGCCTTGGGTTTTTAGCAAATGAAGTGGATTTTGTCACTAAAACCCTTTTAGAGGCTCCGCAGGTGAAAGTACATTCTATATTTTCACATTTAGCAGCTTCTGAAGATTGTAACGAAAAAGAATTTACACAACAACAAATAACATCATTTAAAAAAATTGCTAAGGCATTTCAACAAAAAATAAAGTACCCGATAATGTTGCACCAACTTAACACTTCGGGGGTTGTCAACTATCCTGAAGCACAATTTGACATGGTGCGCTGTGGCATTGGGCTTTACGGTTTTGCAAATGATCCTTTAGAAACCAACAAATTAAAAATTGTGGCTTCGTTAAAATCGGTTATTTCCCAAATACACTATATAGAAAAAGGGGCATCGGTAGGCTATAATAAAGCCTTTACAGCTACTGTACCAACAATAACAGCTACGATCCCCATTGGCCATGCCGACGGCATTCACAGAGCTTTTGGCAATGGTAACGGTTTTGTCACTATTAATGGCAAAAAGGCTCCGATTGTTGGCAACGTATGTATGGATATGTTAATGGTTGATATTACCGGTATTGATTGTGGCGAAGGTGATGAAGTTGTTATTTTTAGCAATCAAGAAACTGTAAATGAGTTGGCCGAAAATATCAATTCTATTTCTTATGAAATAGTAACCGCCATTTCGCAACGTGTTAAAAGAATTGTTAAATAAATCTTA
>DRQI01000036.1 GCA_011330545.1 Flavobacteriia bacterium | reverse complement strand
GCGTTAAAATAGTAGGTAAAATTCCGGAAGGGCTACCAAGTTTCAGAATGCCACATTTCGACAAAAAAATCCTAATCGATTTATTTCCCATTGCCTTAACACTGTCATTCATTGCTTTTTTAGAAGCCATTTCAGTAGCAAAAGCAATAGAAATCAAACACAATGATTACAAAGTAGTGCCTAACCAAGAATTAATTGCCTTGGGCATGAGCAATATTATCGGCTCGTTTTTTCAAACCTATCCGTCAACCGGCGGTTTTTCAAGAACCGCAGTAAATGACCAAGCCGCTGCCAAAACTCCTTTGGCTGCTATCATTTCTGCTTTGGTAGTAGGGTTGACATTACTTTTCTTAACACCGGCTTTTTACTATTTACCCAAAGCTGTACTGGCTGCCATTATCATGGTTGCCGTTTTCGGATTGCTAGATTTTAGCGTCCCGAAACAATTGCTGCAATATGCAAAAAGAGATTTGATAATTCTAAACATAACATTGTTGGTAACCGCTACGGTTGGCATTAAAGAAGGAATTTTAACCGGAGTTGTACTATCCTTAGGAATGCTCATTTACAAAAGCACCAAACCCCATATTGCTATCTTAGGCAACGTTCCGGGAACCCATTTTTATCGCAACCGAAAACGTTTTAAAGATATTGAAATTGATGATGAAATTTTAATTGTACGTTTTGACGCCCAATTGCATTTTGCCAATACTACTTACTTCAAAGATAAACTACAAGAATTTGCCAATTTTAAAGGCGACAAACTAAAGTTGCTCATTATCGACGGTGAAAGTTTAAATAGGCTCGATAGCAGTGCCATTTATGCTTTGAATGAAATTCTAGATTATTTTAAGGAAAAAAACGTCGATGTTGTTTTTACAGGCTTAAAAGGCCCTGTAAGAGATACCATCAACAAATCTGATTTAATCAATAAAATTGGGGTTGACCATTGCTTTATGAGCATTCAAGAAGCTGTAGATTGCTATAAATCAGGATGTAATGACAAGCCCTCAGAAAAGAAATATCAAAAATATATCAAACAGTCAAATTGAGAAGGTAAAACTACTAAAGAAGAATCTCCTGTTTTTTATAGAAACGCTAAAAAGTACAAATAAAATTTTACAAATCAATAAAATGTAACATCTGTTACATAATAAATGGTAATTTTAGCTAACTTTGAAAGACTAATAACACAAATTTTATATTAACTAAAATATATCAGAATGAAAGTTGAACAATTATTTACGGGTTGCCTCGCTGAAATGGCTTATTATATTGAGTCGAACGGAGAAGCAGCTATTATTGACCCCCTGAGAGAAACTGAGCCATATCTTAGAATGGCTAATGCTGATAACGCAACAATTAAATATATATTTTTAACACATTTTCATGCCGATTTTGTTTCAGGACAATATGATTTGGCGCAAAAAACAGGAGCGAAAATAGTATTTGGCCCAAATGCTAAAGCCGAATATGATATTTATAATGGTAAAGATGGTGAAGAATTTCCATTAGGAGGCGGTAAAATTACCTTGTTACACACCCCGGGCCATACCATGGAATCTTCATCCTATTTAATTACCGACGAAGAAGGCAATACCCCTTATATCTGTACCGGAGATGCGTTGTTTATCGGTGATGTTGGCCGCCCCGATTTAGCGGTAAAACAAGGTACATTAACCGAAGCCGATTTAGCAGGGCACCTGTACGATTCATTGCGTAACAAAATTATGCCTTTACCCGATGATATTATAGTGTATCCAAATCACGGAGCAGGTTCAGCATGTGGTAAAAACATGAGTAGCGAAACCTTTGATACCCTAGGCAATCAAAAGAAAACGAACTATGCGTTGCGGGCAGATATGACCAAAGAAGAATTCATTGTTGAAGTTACTACCGGCCTAAAGCCGCCCCCACAATATTTTCCGAATAATGTTAGAATGAATAAATCTATCAATACCAGTATTGATGAGGTACTACATAAAGGAACTACCCCATTGCACCCGGAAGTATTTAAAGAGATGAGTGAACAAAAAGATATTTTGGTAATTGATACACGCTCAAAAGAGGCCTATGCCGAAGACGGTACCATTCCGGGAGCTTGGTACATTGGTGTAGATGGTAATTTTGCCCCATGGGTGGGTGCTTTAGTATCTGATATCAATCAGAAAATAATTTTTATCGGCGACGAAGCACGTATCAATGAAATTGTCACACGTTTTTCAAGGGTTGGATATGATAATACGTTAGGTTACTTAGAAGGAGGTATCACTAACTGGAAAAGCCACGGATTTGAAGTAGATACTATCGGTTCTATTTCTGCAGCTAAATTTGCAACAAAATTAGCCGAAGGCTCTATGGAAAAAGCCCTAGATGTTCGTAAAGAATCAGAATATCAATCAGAACATGTCGTAGGGGTTGAAAACTTTCCGTTAGATTTTATTCATCAAAATTTTGCTGAAATAAACCCGAGTAAAGAATATTTCTTACACTGTGCCAGTGGTTATCGCTCATTAATTGCGGCCTCTATCTTTAGGGCAAACGGTGTAGAAAAAGTAACCGATGTAAGAGGTGGCTTTACAGATATTAAAGAAACCAATGCCCCTTTGACAGAATATGTCTGCCCAACTACATTACTTTAATAAAAAATAATAATTTTAAGAGACTGTCTAAATTTAATGTTATAGACAGTCTCTTCTTTTAATTTAATTCAAACTAAAATGAAAAAAATAAGCACTTTATTAATTATATTGAGTTTTATCATCAGCAGTTGTGCCCAAAGTAGCACAAAAGAAAAAGAAGCCAAAGATGCCCCTGCGAAAACAGAACAAACAGTTCAAAAAGAAGAAACTGTTGAGCATATTTCTAACAGTGATTTTAAAGCTAAAATTGAAGGAAAAGCAGTACAACTGGTAGATGTCAGGACTCCCGGTGAATATGAAGAAGGACACTTAGAAAATGCAGTACTAATCGATTATAAAAATCCTGATTTTGCTAAAAACGCTACCGAAAAACTAGATAAAACAAAACCGGTATACGTCTACTGCCGCAGTGGCCATAGAAGTGCAAACTCTGCCGAAATTTTAAGAAAAGAAGGGTTTACCAAAGTATATGACATGAAAGGTGGTATTATGGGTTGGAAAGCCGCTGATTTTAAAGTTGTTAAATAACCACTTCTAAGCGAAGTAACAGCTGCAATTCTGTGAACCGCCATAGAAAGCCAATTATTCATAATTAATTGGTTACCGGATGTAAGTATCATACCAGCCCGTCGACAGACGTGGTAGGCACCTTATACCAATTTACTCATAAATCAAATCGAAAAAATATGATAGGTTTTATGAGTAAATTGGTATACTATTACCTACCATAATCAAAGCTATTTATATTACCTATGAAAAGTATACAACTATTCAGCTTCTTTATTTTAATGTTCTTTTTGTCATGTAAAAACGATAAAAAAGAAATCGATACCTTCAAAAAAAATATAAATACCACCGAAGAATCAGTTACTACAAGGGTAACACCCGATACGGTTTCCGAAATAAAAAAAGTAGAAAGCAACACGGCAATCTCTACCAAAAAAGTAGCTGAACAAAAGACAATCAACAAAGGTGACAACCTAAAACAAATTGGCAAAAAACAAGAAAAAATAATAAAAACTGTAAAGGAAGAAATTATAGAAGTAGAGGCATTGCCAAAAAACCCTTCCG
>DRQI01000035.1 GCA_011330545.1 Flavobacteriia bacterium | reverse complement strand
TTCATTTTATTGATTTACAATAAATGTATTTCAATGTTAATTTTCATACAGATAGAGTTTTACCAAAGTGGGCTAATTTTTAAATTCTTGTTTTTAAAGCGAAAAATAATAACTAAATTTATTCACAACAAACCACAGGCGAAATATTGATATTTATGAGGTATTTGATTCTATTTTTTATTCTAATTTTATTTAGTTGTTCATCTAAGCCTGAAAAAAGAAAAGATGATAATTTAGAAATTATAGAATTAGATGATTGGATATGTAATAATGAAAAGAAAGAAGCATTGAATCTTCTTAAAAATGATTCAGTATATTTTGTGTTGATTAATGAGTTCCCTAGATATCAAAAACAATTAAGAAAACTCCTAATCAAATCTAACCTACAATTAGAAATAATAGGATCAATGCACGGAGAAGGTTTTTGTCTAAAAGCGTTTATGGATAGTGTAATAAATGTACGTTTTGGTATTAATTTCAGAAAAGAAATTGAAGATAGAGCAGATAGCTTATTCCTTGAGTTGAACAAAGGTTCTATTTTTGCAGAAAAACAACTTGACAAGCGTCCAATACTAGCTTCGGATACAAGTGGGCAAGTTGAAATTATCAGAAGACTTAACTCTAAAATTTTAAATAGAGATTCAGTTAGGTTAACTTCAAATATTGTTAATTCACCTTATTTTGTTGTAAGGTTTGTAGTCGAGAAGAAGGGAATCTCAAGAGATGCGATAATTATTGAACGGCATACAGTAGAGAAGTTTAAAAACCTTGAAAAATTAATTATAAATGAAATCAACGGGCTGAATGGATGGTCAGCGGGAAAAATAAGAAATGAAAATGTAGACAGTTCAATAGAAGTGGCGATTGCCATAAAGAAAAATTAAGAAAACAAATGCTAAGAATTGTCTATACTCCCTTGCCTGCTTCGGATTTTCATTGAGAAAAATCAATCACAATAGTTTAATGGAAGGTACCTGCCGGATAAAAATTGATTCATTTCTACTACTGACGACTTGGAGAAAATTTGTAACTTAAAAAAATATAAATCACTGAATATCAATAACAAAGTTTGAGGTTAGTTAGAATTTGAAAAATGAATTTAAAAACAAAAATTGGATTTACTTTAATGTTCATTTTGGGATTTTTTATTCTCAAAAAAATGTCAAAAAGAAATAAAAAAAGACTTGAAAGTAGATTAGAAAAAATGAATCCAGCAATAGTCTATAAAGCGACTTGGTTTTTTTCTAAAAAAAAACGTAATATGCTGAATTACTTTTTCGGAATTATACTTTTCATATTTTTAATACTAATATGGACTAATGTAGTGGTAATTCCTGTAAAATAAAAAGAGCCTGTTCATTTTATGTAACCCTCATTATGTATTAGGGTTTAATCGAAAAAAACTTCCTCGAAGCTCTGCGCCGGAGTTTCCCATTTTACCTCTCCTTTAGAGAGCCTGCCTGACGGTAGGCAGGGTCAGAACTGCTTTTTTGCAGTTCTGGGTGAGGTAAAATACCAAATTTCGATTTTTGACCCTAAGGTCAAAATGAAACCAGAGAAATACTCCTATGGCTTGCCTCGGGGATAGTTGGTTTCAAGAAATTTTTTATTTTTATCCACTAAATTCAAAATAGAACCTTTTTTGTAACCAAGGCTAAATTCCCAATACAATTTCACAAAAAAGCTACGGTTTGCCTTTGTAACATTACTCGAACCGACATTCAAAAGAAATTTTGCCGTTAAGAACCCTTAATTTCCGCCCAAAAGCTGACTTTTTTGATATAGGTTAAAAAAGTTGTAAACACGAAAACGTTTTCGTAAACCTGCTGTATTCAAATATTGGCTACCTTAAACAACAAATAAAAAAATTGTCTTGAAAAAAAGCTAAACATATTTATTAATTAAAACTTTTTATTATGACAACAATTAAGTATAAGGGGTTATTATTGGGAGTTGCTCTATTGCTATTCTCTTGCCAAACCACAGAAGAAGACAACCTAGACCTTCAAAAAGAAAATGCCATTGTTCAGGTGACAACCCACGATGGGCATCCGTTTAGTACCGGACAAAACACCACCATCAGCAAATCATTTACGCCCGGCCCCGGAGGCGGTGTGTTGATGCAAGCCTTTTATTGGGATGTGCCTTCGGGCGGAACGTGGTGGAATACCGTAAAATCAAAAGTTACCGCTTGGTCTAATGCCGGTATTGACGCTATCTGGCTACCGCCGGCATCAAAAGCCCAAAACGGCGCTTTTTCAATGGGATATGACCCTACCGATTATTTCGATTTTGGCAATTATAATCAAAATGGAAGTGTTGAAACCCGTTTCGGCTCGCGTACAGAATTAGAAAGTTTAATTGCCACAGCACATGGGCAAAATGTAAAAGTATTTGCCGATATGGTATTGAACCACAACAGTGGCGGGCAATTGGAAGCCAATCCGTATACCGGTACAAATACATGGACAGATTTTAGCGGCGTGGCTTCAGGAAAATTCTTGCGGTCAAAAGACGATTTTCACCCCAATGCCATCCATGCCAATGACGAAGGTGCCTTTGGCGGTTTTCCCGATTTATGCCACAGCGTAACCAATGTACAAAATTGGCTTTGGATACGTAGTGACGGTGTTGGCAAATACTATAAAAACGTAATGGGTTTTGACGGCTGGCGATTTGACTATGTAAAAGGTTTCGGGCCTTGGGTAGTGAATACGTGGAATGCAAATGTAGGAGGTTTTTCGGTAGGCGAATATTGGGATTCAAATGTCAATACCTTAAATTGGTGGGCCAATAATGCCAATAGCTCGGTATTCGATTTTGCCTGTTACTATAAAATGAATGACGCTTTTGACGGAAACAACCTCAATATTTTGAACGATGATATGATGTGGAAAAGAAATCCGTTTAAAGCCGTGACCTTCGTTGCCAATCACGATACCGATATTATCTGGAAAAAAATGTTAGCCTATGC
>DRQI01000034.1 GCA_011330545.1 Flavobacteriia bacterium | reverse complement strand
GTAACTCCTTTATTGACTAAGTGTAATTGATAACGGGCTTTTATGGTATAAGCTGCCCTTAACCATTTATCAAGGTTTCCTCTATAAATTAAATCTTCATTTCCTACAGAGATTCCCGAATCATCGGGGCCTTGTAAGGCCGCTATGGCACCATCTAGCAAGGTAAAAATTTGAGTATAAATTTGTTCTTGGGTATCAAAAGCCGGTGATAGGTTATCCAATCCTAGTGAAGCCTGAGAAAAGGGGATATTATCCCAAGTATCAGTAGCAATACCAAGATTAATAGCTGTTAGTATATCGGCAACGGCACCGAAATGCGGTGCGTTTTGAGCCACAGATTTTTCTTTAATTACCTTGAGATTTGGCAATATAAATAAATATACCTGATTCCAGAGCCCGGCAGCTTCGGTTTCTCCTGCGGCACCTCCACCTTGGCTTACAAAGTTTTGTACATAATTTCCAAAGGCTAATTCACCTGAGCGTTGTCCTTCTAACGTACTATGGATAACAGGAGCTAATAAATCGCTCATGCGTAATTGCTCGGGTTGAACCGTCCCCGAGGGCGTGTTCACATCAAAATAATCACTACTACATGCTGTAATACCAACAGCAAATAAAAGTGTTACTATTGTTTTTGTTATAAATTTTTTCATCATTTTCTATTTTAAAATCCTAATTTAATACCAAAAGAATAACTCTCACTAAGCGGAGTATTTAGTCCTGTAAAGCCATAGACATTAGATCCTGCACTGTATTGGTTTCCTTCGGGGTCAAAGCCCTCAAAAGGTGTCCATAATAAAATATTTTGTGCACTGGCAGAAATAGAAAAATTATCCATGTGCAATTTCTCTAAAATGGAACCTGTAATATTATAGGTTAAACCGATATTACGCAATTTTACCCATGAAGCATCTTGTATTAAGATTTCTGAAGCCCTGTTAAAACGTGTAGAGCTTCTATAATAATCTTGATCTATTAACACTTCTTGAGTATTGGTAACAAATCCGCCATTACCATCGTCCATAACACCTTCTAAAACGGTGGTTTCATTTCTAAATTCTGTCAAGGCTAAGATACCGTTTCGTATAGAATTTCTTCTTCCTGAATCGTATAGGTCTCCTCCTTTTTTCCATTCTAATAAGAAATTAAAACTCAAGTTTTTGTATTTTAGGTTATTCCCGATAGAGGCAATAAAATCAGGAAAAGCATTCCCTACTTTTTGCCTGCCGGCATCAAAATCTACCCGTGGCTTTCCATCGCTACCGATATATCTTTGTCCGTTTTCATAACGCCATTTCCATCCGTATAAAGTTCCCATTTCGTCACCTTCCCTCACTTCAGAAGTGACTCCGGCAAAACCACTGGAAACAAATACAACGGCATCAACATCTTCGGGTAAGTCGAGCACTTTTCCTTCACTGGTTGACCAGTTTAAAATGGTTTCCCATGTAAGGTTGTCATTTTTAACAATATCGGCACTGATTAATAATTCATGCCCGAAAACTTTAAAATCTCCTGCATTTCTTGTAATACTACTTCTTCCTGTAGAAGGAGGAACGCCTACGCCAAAAATTTGATTTTTAACCCTAGTAGTAAAATAAGCGTAATCTACGCGAACCCTATTTTTAAAGAAACGCAAATCGGTTCCAATTTCAAAAGACTGGTCTCTTTCTGGAACGGTATTTAAATCACCTTCCGCAGTACTTGACCTGAACCCTCCTGTTCCCCCGAAAGGGAAATCTCCATCGGCAACAAAGTAATGTCCTATTTTTCCGAAACGCGGACTTTTTCCTACTTCTGCCCATGACGATCTCAATTTACCATAGGTAAAAGTATCGTTTTCTCCGAAAAGGTCATGAATATCATAGGCTAAACTAACCGAAGGGTAAAAGAAGGAGCGTTTTCCTTTTAAGAATGTAGAAACCCAGTCGTTTCTACCGGTAACTGTTAAAAACAGTTTATCTTTATAATCGAGTTTTAGTTCGCCGAAAACTCCCATATTTCTGAGTTGTGTAGTGGTATTGCCAACAAAAGGATTGATGGTGTTTGCGATATCGTTAATACCGGGTACATTGAGTCCTTCTCCCCTGATGAAAGTAAAATCGGTTTTTGTATCGATAACTTGATGGCCTAAGGTTAACGATGAACCGAAATCTTCAGACCAATCTTTGGTAAGGGTAACGATAAAATTAGATTCTAATCCTAAATAATTGATATCTTGTTCTACAATAAAACCGCCAACTTGTGTACCTGTATCTAAATCGGGCGGCACAAACCGATTGCGTTGGTCTGAATAATTATCTACTTGCGCGGCGTAAGTGATATTTATCCACTCTTTCGGCGACCAGTTGAAATTAACATATCCTACCCAGCGGTTGACATCGTCTTTTAAATTACTTTTTTCTAGAAAATATCGAGGATTGTCGATAATTCCTCTTGAATAATTTCGTTGTGACCCATCAGGGTTTATATAGTCATTGATAGGAAACGTCGGTGAATAAAATGACAATGAACTCATCACCGATTTATCTCCTCCGTTGGCTCTAGAACCACCTGAATTGGTATATGAAATTGAAGATGTAATTTTAAATTTATCAGTGGCTTGATAGCCCGATTTAAATCGCAAAGAAGTACTATTATAATCTGTATTTGGCATAATGCCTTTTTCACTATTATTTCCTGCTGAGAAGTAGTAATCTAACTTTTCTGTGGCTCCACTAATATTAAAGTTTACCTGCGTATTAACACCGGTTCTAAATAAATCATAAGGGTCGTAAAAACGGTCATTACTTAAGTCGACTACCACACCGTTAGGGTTGGTTACCGAGTCTTCAGAATAACGTGGCCCCCATGTATGGAAAGGCGTACTGGGGAAAGTAGAAATAAAACCCGTTTCGGTTTCAGGAGCATATAATGCTTCTACGCGCCCTCTCCAACCTTCACGATAGGTTTTTTGTAAATCGGGAGTGGTTTTTACTTCCCTGATAGAAGTGGTAGCGGTAATAGAAACTTTGGCTTTTCCTAATTTTCCTTTTTTAGTGGTAATGATAATGGCTCCGTTTGCAGCTCTAATACCATATAATGCAGTTGCTGCGGCACCTTTCAGTACACTAAAACTTTCAATGTCTTCAGGGTTGATATCGGCAGCCCTGTTGGTAAAAGAAAATTGCTCGGCACTGCTTGGTGAGTTTGAACCTGAACTGGGCAATACATTACCTGAGGTAGTACTGTTATCAAATGCCAAACCGTCAACAATGATAAGGGGTTGATTGTTTCTACTGGGGTCAACTGAGGTTACCCCTCTAATTAAAATATCGATACCTCCGCCGGCAGAACCTGAAGTACGGTTGATTTGTAATCCGGCAACTCTGCCTTGTAAGGCAGAAACGGCATTGGTTTGGCCCGATAGTTCTAAATCTGCGGTTTTAATCTGTGTAACAGAATATCCTAACGACTTCGTTTCTTTCTTGATACCAAAAGCGGTAACCACCACTTCGTCTAAGTGGCTGGTATCTTCTTCAAGGCTCACATTTAATGTAGCTCCTGTAATAGCTATTTCTTTGGTTTTAAAACCTAAAAAAGAAAAAATAAGCACATCGCCTTGTGACGCACTAATTTCATAATTTCCATCAAAATCTGTTGATGTTCCATTGTTTGTTCCTTTAACTTGAATGTTTACACCCGGTAATGCATTACCCGAAGCATCACTTACTTTTCCACTCACAGTTATAGACTGTGCAAATAGTAAAGAAAATGTTGTGGTAAAAAAGACAAGAAAAGAAAACGTAATTTTTTTTCTCATATGCTTAATATTTGTATTAGTATTGAGTAAAACTACATAAAAAAAATATTTATTTTGCGGTTTTTTGCAGAAAATTTGCGTTTTTGTTTTTGTTTTCGCAACTTTAAGCAATTATTTTATTGAATTGATATACTCTCCTTAGTTGAAAGTATTGGGAATTTCACACGACTTAAAAGAAAATTTTTATTGTAGCATCATGTTGAAACAAGAAAGGCATCAGTTAATTTTAAAGAAACTTAAATTAAACAAAAAAGTACTATCGGTAGATTTAAGTAAAGAATTATCAGTTTCTGAAGATACCGTACGAAGAGACTTAAAAGAGCTGGAAGCTAAAAATTTATTGTATAAAGTACATGGTGGGGCGTTGACCATTCAAGATAAAATACTCACTTATAACGAGCGTAGTGTTTCTGACCTTGATAAAAAAAGTGTCATTGCCAAAAAAGCGGTAAAACTAATTCATGAAGGGCAAGTTATTATTATGAGTGGGAGCACTACCAATTTGGCCTTGGCAAAAATCATTCCTCATAATATCAATGCTACCATTTTTACGTATAGCTTACCCATCGCCATAGAACTGACACACCATCCTTTGATAGAAGTAATTTTTATCGGCGGAAAACTAAACAAAACGGCTCAAGTGACAATGGGCATAGATGTTACCAATTCTATTTCCAGCATTCGGGCGGATATATGTTTTATGGGAGTAGGAGGTATTGATACCAAAAGAGGTATGACAGAAGCGAATTGGGAAGTAGCACATATTAAAAAAAGTATGATTCTCGCTTCAGATTATGTGGTAGCGTTGAGTATTAGTAAAAGGATTAATCAAGTAAAACGGTATTCGGTAGTTTCTATCAACCAAATTGATAGTATCATTAGTGATTTTGAGCCTACTGAACCGATTTTTGATGATTTTAAAGAAAGAGGAATTACTATCTTATAATTTTCTGCTATTTTTGAAGGTATATTGTAGACTATGCGCTGGACATTTAAATCAAAACCACCTTCTGAAAAAATTTCAAAACTTTCTAACGAACTTTCGATAGATAAAAATATTGCTACGTTATTGGTACAACGTGGCATTGAAACCTATCAAGAGGCCAAAACTTTTTTTAGGCCTGATATAAACCAATTACACAACCCCTTTTTAATGCAAGACATGCTCAAGGCAGTTGAGCGTATTGAAAAGGCAATTGCTGAAGGTGAAAACATATTGGTTTACGGAGATTACGACGTTGATGGAACCACGGCAGTTTCTTTGGTTTCATCTTATTTAAAAACATACTATGCAAATGTTGCCACTTACATACCCGACAGGTATGAAGAAGGTTATGGCATATCTTATCAAGGAATTGACTTTGCCAAAGACAATGATTTTTCACTCATCATCGCCTTAGATTGTGGAGTAAAAGCCATTGATAAAGTGAGTTATGCTTCTGAAAAAGATATTGATTTTATTATTTGCGACCATCATCGGCCGGGAGATGAATTGCCTAAAACGATTGCCGTTTTAGACCCGAAACGCGAAGATTGTAGTTATCCGTACGATGAATTATGCGGTTGTGGCATAGGCTTTAAATTGGTACAGGCATTGGCATCTCGCAGAGGCCAAACGATTGACGATTTAATGGGCT
>DRQI01000033.1 GCA_011330545.1 Flavobacteriia bacterium | reverse complement strand
TAAATAATTTTTACTTGATTAGATATGTTGGCGTGAATCCTCAAACCGGTGATGCAGAATGGTTAGATGCTAATGGCAACATAACATTAAACCCCAGTACAAATGATAGGGTAGTGGTAGGAAGCCCTTTGCCCGATTTTTCGGGTGGTATTACCAATAATTTTAAATATAAGGATTTTGACCTTTCTGTTTTGATGAATTATTCTTATGGCAATGAAATTGTCTTAGACGGATTGCGGTTTGCCGATGGTAACGATGCTATCGGTGGGATTGTAAATATCAGAACGCAAAACCTCAATTTTTGGAGGCAACCCGGTGATAATGCTTTTTTGCCAAGCCCAACAAGTGTAACTTTTAACAGGTTCAACCAACGTTCATCATTGCAAATGTTAGACGGTTCTTATTTGAGGCTAAAGAATATAACGCTGGGTTATAATGTTCCTAAAAAAGCATTGGATAAATTAGGATTTATTTCAGGGCTTCGATTTTATGCAACAGCAACTAATTTGTTTACAATTAAAGGTAATGAATTGGATGGAATTGACCCGGAAGTTACCGATGATGTTGATCCGTTATTTCAAGGGGAAACATTTTTTACGGCTCCACAGTCTAAATCATATTTATTTGGGGCAAGACTAACTTTTTAATCAAAAAATAATAAAATGAAAAAAATTAATTTAATACTTATAATTGTTAGCATTTTAACAATCTTTTCTTGTGATAGCAGGTTAGATGTGCTGCCGGAAGATAACGTGGCCTCTAATACGGTGTTTAATAGTAAAGCTACTATTGTAGGAGCAGTTGTTGGTATGTATAGCAAACTGCAAAGTGGCGATTTAAACGGAATGTCACAACTAATCTCAGATTATATGTCTGACAATGTAAAATTTGTGGGAAGTTTTCCGAGTTTACAAGAAATTGACCAATTTGAAACATTAGCCACCAATGCCTCTATCGATAATATTTGGTTTGATGGTTATGAAGCCATAGGGGCTGCCAATCAAATCATTGTAAATTTACCGGCGGTGAATTTAGCAGATCTTTCTGATACTGAAAAAGCGCAATTTATTGCTGAAGCAAAATTTGTACGGGCATGGACACATTTTCATCTGGTAAATTTGTTTGCACAACCATACCAGTTTTCAAATGGTTCTAACTTAGGAATTCCGATAGTTCTTACTGTTTTTAATGGTAGTAATAATCAAGATTTTCAATTAGAAAGGTCTACGGTAAACGAAGTACATGCCCAAGTTGAGAAAGACCTTTTAGAAGCGATTCCCGATTTGCCGGTAAGTAATGGCGCTAGAGCTGAGAAAGGTGCTGCTGAGGCATTATTGGCACGATTGTATTTGTACAGGGAAGATTGGAACAATGCCGCAACATTTGCAAATACTGTGATAAACTCTAGCGAGTATAGTTTGGCAACTGCATATAATTTTTACGACAATAACCCTACTTCGCCCGAGCATATTTTTGTGATTGTAAATACTCCTACCGATGGCCCGCAAGAACCGGGGGGTTCAGATGAAGTGTATGTCAATTTTTATAATGCCGCTCCGGGTGGTAGAGGAGATGCCCCATTCAGTCAAGATTTAATAGATCTTTTTGCATTGACTCCCGGAGATAAAAGGTTTAGCGATTTGTCAGTAGCGGCTACCGATGCCGGAGGTAATAATACCTTCTTTACTACAAAATACCCTGACATTGTCAACAATGCATCTGATGGAATGGTGCTGAGAATTACCGAGATGTATCTGATACGTGCCGAAGCTAATTTTAGGGGAGGTACTTCGATTGGAGATTCTCCATTAAATGATATTAATGAATTAAGGGCTAGAGCCGGACTTACAGCATTGGCAACGGTAGATTTGAATGCAATTTCAATAGAAAGAAGGAAAGAGCTTTGTTTTGAAGGGCACCGTAGAATGGATTTATTGCGTAATAATCTAAACTTAAGGCCCGGAGGCGGCCCGGAATCAGCTCCGGGGGCAAATAAGGTAATATTGCCTATACCTGATGATGAGATTGTAAACAACCCGAATATTACTCAAAATCCGGGTAATTTTTAAAAAGTAGTTTTTCAATAGATTAATTACGCTTAAAAAAATAGCCACTTATTATTTAGGTGGCTTTTTTTTACTCTTCAATCTTATTGCGTAGTTCTTTAAAATAATCCAATGCTGTTAAAAGCCTTGAGCCGTACCAGCTAAACATCTCACCGTCTACAAACATAAATTGGCAATTGATATATTTTTTTAATTCTTCAACGTGTTTTTCTTCAAAAGGGAAAGGTTCTGAAGGCAATATTATTATCTCGGGTTGTAATTCAGGGCTCAGGCCTGTCAAATATTCAATATACACTTCGAGGTATCTGTCAGGTGAATTTTTAAAGATATTGTCAAACTTATTCAACTTGAGGATTGTATTGATATAATTATTTCCGCCGGCGGCCATCCAAGGTTTTGCCCAAATAAAATAAGCTACTCTTTTTAAAGGGCTTTGTTCAATAAATTTAGTAAAATTGTTTAGCTTTACTTGAATATCCTTTACCAACTGTTGGGCTGCTGCTTTTTTGTCGAAGATTTTTCCCATATCTAAAAACAAACTAAAAGCATCTTCTATAGTTACAATATCAGAAACATACACCGAGTATTTTTTGGCTAACTCTTCAACAATTTCTTTTGTGTTTTCTTCTTTGTTACAGATAATAATATCGGGCTTTAATGCCGTAATCCTCCGGTAGTTTATCTTTTTTGTACCTCCAACGATGGCTTTTGATGTTTTTAAATGAGCCGGGTGTACACAAAATTTAGTAATGCCAACGATAGAGTCTTCTAAGCCCAAACCTACCAATAATTCGGTTTGGCTGGGTACTAGTGATACAATCCGTTTCGGATGTGTATCTAAATATAAGTCTCTATGTAATTGGTCTATAAATTTCAAAACTTATTAGATTTCCAGAAATAGGGTGTAAATAATATCAAAACGGTAAAAAGTTCTAACCTGCCTAACAGCATTAAAAATGCAGACCACCATTTACCCGCAATGGGTAAACTATTATAGTTGTTTACCGGACTTAACGTTCCAAAGGCCGGCCCTACATTACCCAATGATGATGCTGACCCACCTAAGGCAGACATATAATCTAACCCTAAGGTTCCGAAAACCAAGGCACCCAATGCAAATACTATCAAATATAATATAAAAAATGCCATGATGTTAAAAACAATGTCTTGGGCCACCGTTTTGTTATTATATCTCACGGGTACTATGGCATTAGGGTGTATAGACCGTTTGAATTCTAAAAAGCCGTTTTTAATCATAATGATATGCCTAACAAATTTAACGCCACCGGCAGTTGAACCGGCAGAAGCCCCAAAAAACATTAAGAAAAAGAAAATGGTTGTCAAAAAAGGTGTCCATAAGGTGAAATCAGCAGTTACAAATCCGGTTGTGGTAACCACCGATGCTACCTGAAATAGGCCATGCCTCAGCGCACTTTCAAATTGGCCAAATACCATAGGGTGCGCTATCAATTGTGTTTCTGTGGGTATATTTGAAATATGAGCCTTATAATAAACCACCAATGCTACAATAATGGTGATGCCCACTATATTTAAAATATAGGTTTTAAACTCCTCGTCTTGAAGCACTTTACTTATTTTTCCTTTAAATGCAAAGTAACTCAATACAAAATTTGTCCCTGCCAAAATCATAAAAACAATAATAATGTATTGAATAAGAGGCTGGTCGTTCCAATGCGCTACACTGGCATTTTTTGTAGAGAACCCACCGGTAGACAATGTGCTCATGGCATGGTTAGCAGCATCAAAAAGCCCCATTCCTGCTAGCTTTAAAAAAATAGTCTCTGCAACGGTTAATCCAAAATAAATATACCACAAACGCTTGGCGGTATCAGTAATTCTCGGATGCAGTTTATCGGCAGAAGGCCCCGGGGCTTCAGCAGCAAAAAGCTGCATGCCGCCAATACCCAGTAAGGGCAATACGGCAATAGTCAATACGATAATTCCCATTCCACCAATCCAATGTGTGGTACTACGCCAAAATAAAACTCCTTTAGGGATACTTTCTATATCGTCTAAAATGGAAGCACCTGTAGTAGTATATCCCGATATGGTTTCAAAAAAGGCATTGGTAAAAGAAGGAATAGACTCTGTAAACAGATAAGGTAAAGAACCCGATAGTGACATGAGCACCCACCCGAGAGCCACTACAATATAGCCTTCTCTTTTTTGGATTTCTTTTTTAAACCCTTTGGTTACAAACCTGAATAATAAACCAACAACAATGGTGATAACACCGGCAAAGAAGATTCCTTTTGAAGCGCCATCTTTATAAAATACACTGATGAATCCTGAAATAAACATAAACAAACCATTAAAAATGAGTAAGAAACCCATCATCTGAAAAATGATTCTTATGTTTAATTTTTTCATTAGGTTAGTTATTTTTTGAGTACACATTTTAAAAGCCTAAATGCACTCATAATGTATAGAATCAATAAAAAAACTTTTCTACTTTTTTAACATCTTCGGCTAAACAACAAACAACAACTTTGTCATGTGCTTGAATTTGGAAGCCTCCTAATGCAATATAGCCTTTGCCATCTCTGATAACCCCTCCAATAGTTGCTTGCCGCGGAAAATTTAATTCTCTAATAATAGTATGGGTGATTTTTGAATTTTCTCTCACCTTAAATTCTAAAATTTCAGCATCTAAATTATTTAAAGTAGCAATCTCTAAAACATCCCCTTTTCGAATATACCTAAAAATACTGTTGGCAGCTAATAATTTTTTATTGATAATCGTATCGATTCCGATTGAATGTGAGAGTTTTGAATAGTCTACATTTTCTGCCAATGCTATTGTTTTGCCTACTTTTTTAGATTTCGCCACCAAGCAGCTCATAATATTGGTTTCGGGACTTTCTGTGGCACCGATAAAAACGTCCATTTCTTCAATATTTTCTTCTTGAAGCAATTCAATATCCCTGCCATCGCCTAAAACCACTAAGGCATTGGGTAGTTCATCTGCTAATTCAAATGCTTTGGCTTTGTTTTTCTCAATGATTTTAATATTTAATTTTTTATCACAAAGTTCTTTTGCGGTTCTTTTTCCGATAGAACTACCTCCTAGAATCATTACATTATGCACTTCCTTTTTAATCTTTCCGGTAAGTTTATACAAATCATTTACGCCTTCTCTTAGGGTAATAAAATAGGCGAGGTCTCCTTTATTGAAAACGGTATCTCCACGAGGAATAATAAGGCGGTCAGCATATTTGCCCTGAATAGCTATAGGCATAAAATGAATTTCAGGAAACGTAGCTGCGGCTTCTTTTACAGACATCCCTACAAAAGGGGCTGTTTTTGATAAAATAATGCCCAACATGCTCAATTCACCTTGGTCAAATTCATGCATGTGGTTAAAAGCCGCTTGATTGAGTAGCATTTTAATTTCATTAGATGCTAACTCTTCGGTTGAAATGAGTTCGTCTATGCCGAATTCAGAAAAATTTATTTCGTCTTTATTATCGATAAATTCAGAATTGTTAATTCTGGCAACGGTTTGTTTTGCACCTAACCTTTTTGCCAACACGCTAATGGTAATATTTACGGTTTCATTAGAGGTAACCGCAATAACCAAATCAGTATTGGCAACATCGGCATCTTTTAAAATAGAAATAGAGGTGGCATTGCCTTTCATTACCCGAATGTCTAACCGGGTATCGGCATGCGCTAATTGCTCTTTCTTTTGGTCAATTAGCGTAATGTCATGAGATTCAAAAGATAGTAATTTTGCCAAATGAAACCCCACTTCTCCTGCTCCTGCAATAATTATCCTCATTAAAAATTAATTTAAAGTGCTTACAAATGTATTATTTTTTCTGTGAACTCATTTATACTTATTGGCTTTAACAAATTTCGAAGGTGTTAAAGAGCATTTTTCAGATGGCATTCTATTTTAAATGGGTTCAGGATGTAAAAAATATGAAGGGCGTACTGAAGGATATTTTTGCAGGAAATTTGTAAAGTTCAAAAGAGTTGCTTTATCTTTAGAAAAATTTTATGAAATGATCGCTGAGCAAAAATCTTTTTCAATAAAAAACTGGAAAGAAGACGACAGGCCAAGGGAAAAACTTGTGCTAAAAGGTAAGAATACACTTTCTGATGCCGAATTGATAGCCATTTTAATAGGCTCGGGAAACAAAAGTGAAAGTGCTGTTCATTTGGCAAAACGCATACTAACTTTTGTTAAAAATAATTTGAATGAATTGGGCAGGTTATCAGTAAATGATTTGATTGGGTTCAAAGGAATAGGCAAAGCCAAAGCAATAACTATTATTACTGCATTAGAGTTAGGCCGCCGCCGCCGATTGGAAGAAGCCTTAGAACGCCCCAAAGTAACAAGCAGTAAAGCTGTATTTAACATTATGCAACCCATTATAGGTGAGTTAAACCATGAAGAATTTTGGGTGTTATACCTCAATAATTCTAACAAAATCATCTATAAAAACCAACTGAGCAGTGGCGGTATTACCGGTACTTTGGTTGATATAAGAATGTTGTTTAAAAAAGCATTGGAGTTATCTACCATTGCTGTTATTTTGTGCCACAATCATCCGTCAGGGAGCTTAAAACCGAGCAAGGCTGATTTAGACCTAACACGAAAAATACAAGAAGCCGGTAAAATTTTAGACATAAAAGTTTTAGACCATTTATTAATAACCGAAAAAGCGTATTTTAGCTTTGCAGATAGTAATTTAATATAATGCTTTTAGTCTATACACACAAAGTAACGCCTAGATTAACCTATACTTTCAAACATTTTTTTACCCGAATTTTACAAATTCGGGTTCAGTTTACTACGAAAGTAGAAGAATTTATTGCGCATAACGGCTTAAAGTTTACGTACTCAAAGCAACCGTTGAGAAATGAATTTTTTGTAAGAAGTAACGGGTTGCTTTTTGAACAAGGCATCAATGATATTGAGATTACTATGGGCACTTGGGAAGATACGGTTTGTTTTTTTCAATCGCGCCAAGCAGCAACCATCCCTTTCGATATTTTTGCAGCTACTTTTTATTTACTGAGTAGGTACGAAGAATATTTGCCTCATGTAAAAGATAACTTTGATAGGTTTCCGGCAGAAGAAAGTTTGGCCTATAAAAATAATTTTTTAGAAAAGCCGTTGATAGACATTTGGGCTTATAAGTTTAAGGAATTATTAAAAGAAAAATTTCCGTCGTATCAATTTGAAAATAGAAAATTCACCTATGTTTCAACAATTGATGTAGATATGGCGTTTTGTTATAAACACAAAGGGATTGTACGAAATATAGGAGGTTATTTTAGTGATTTGCTAAAATTTAAATTGGTAGAAATATGGAATAGAACATTGGTGTTATTAGGTTTTAGGCCAGACCCGTTTGATACTTTTGAAGAGTTGTTAAGCCTTCAAAAGCAATATGGCATTACTACTACTTTTTTCTTTTTAGTTGGTGATTATACAACCTATGATAAAAATATTTCTTCGAGTAATTCAAAATTCAAATCGCTCATTAAATCTATTGCCGATTATGCCGATGTAGGGTTACACCCGTCATATTTTACCATGAAAAACGAAGCCCTTTTAAAGAAGGAGAAATTGCGGTTAGAAAATATTTTAAATAGGCCCGTACTAAAATCGAGGCAACATTATTTGCGATTAGATATGCCCGAAACATATCAAAATCTTATAAACTTAGAAATACAAGAAGATTATACGATGGGATATGCGGCGTATTACGGATTTAGGGCCAGTACCTGTACTCCTTTTTATTTTTATGATTTAGATTACGAAATTCAAACACCTTTAAAAATATATCCTTTTGCAGTTATGGATGGTACGCTGCGTGATTATTTAGAGTTGTCAAACAAAAGAGCCTATGAGGTAATTATCAGATTGGCGCGGGAAGTAAAAAAAGTAGAAGGAACGTTTATTACACTTTTTCATAATGACACGGTAAGCAATACCGGAAGATGGCGGCGGTGGAAAAAAGTTTATATTGATGTTTTTAAAAAGTTGACGGCATTTCAAACTTCCAATGTATCATAACTAATAATGATTCAACACCTAACTAGAGATCAACTAGATGAAAAGAGATACAATCAGTGTATTTCAAGTGCTGCTAATTCGCGCATCTATGCGTATAGTTGGTATTTAGATATTGTTTGTGATGATTGGAATGTGTTGGTAAAAGGTAATTATCACATGGTAATGCCTCTGCCAAAACGAAAAAAATATGGTATTAATTATATATATCAGGCTCCTTGGATACAACAATTAGGTATTTTTTCAAGTTCAAGCATTGATGCATCGATGATAGAAGAATTTATTAGGGCCATTCCGAAGAAATTTAAACTAATCGATATTTTTTTTAATGCCGAAAATAGGTTTACAAGTAAGCATATGAGTGTTCGGTATAATTATATTTTGCAGTTAAATACAGATTTTAATACCATAAAAAGTAAGTATAATAAGAACAGGAAAAGAATTAGTAAAAAAGATTTCAACAATATTACAATCGATAAAAACGGAAGTGTTAATGCGTTTTTAAGCCTTTATAAAGAATTGGAAAAAGGTTATAAAACTCATAAAGATTCAGTTGAAAAACTTCAAAAGCTATTAAGTAGTGGCAATACCAATGTTCATATTTGGAATGTATTTAAAAATAAGAATGTAATAGCCGGCTTGTGTTGGCTTGAAGATAGTTTTAGGATTACTTATCTGGTACCTCTAGCAACTACATTGGCAAAAAAAGAAAATATACCAACGTATATTGTAAATGAATTGATTAAAGAACACTCTAAAAAGAACCTCGTCTTAGATTTTGAAGGTTCAATGATAGCAGGAGTTGCCCGGTTTTATAGAAGTTTTGGAGCCGAAAAAGAAGAATACTTTTGGTACAAACGCAAGGTATATCGCTTATGAAGGAGAAAGTAAAAATATGTTTTTTGGCTGATAAACACGGCTTATACGATGACAGAATTTATTGGAAAATGGCTGTTCCGCTGCAAAAAAAAGGATATGAGGTTTCTTATTTATTGATTGGAAACGAACAGCAAAAAGGGGTTACTAAAGAAGGAATTGATTATGAAGTTTTAAAGGTTAAAACATTTTCTAAAAACCGCTATTTAAACTTTGTGCTTAAAAATTTGAATCCTAACAACAATTATAAAAAATTATTTAAAAAAGCGGCAGCATTGCAAGCCGAAATATATCATTTTCACGATTTATGGATTAATAAGATAGGCAAGAAGTTAAAAAGGCTGAAGCATAAACCCGTGGTTTTTTATGATGCTAGAGAACCCTATGCTGAAGATTATATTTCTCTCATAGAAGCGAATAAAATATTCAATATTATTTTGAAACTATTTGCTCATTTAGTTGATAAATGGGAAAAGAAAATGGCCGAAAAGTATGATCTAGTAATTGCAAATGAAAATACTGTAAGAGACAACTTTAGAAGAAAATTAGGAAAAAAAAAGGCGGAAACCATTTTTAATTTTACTGATATTTATAAAGATTATAAAAAAATATCTTTGTTGGAGAAAAAGTATGATTTTATTTACTGTGGTGGTATAACTGAGTCTAGAGGGGCAATAAAAATACTAGAAGCAACGAAAATAGCAAAAAAGACAATTCCAGAAATTAGAGTAGTTTTTGTAGGAAGGTATTCACCAGAAAATTTAAAACAGAAACTTCAAAAATTTATAGATGAGAATAATTTAAAAAAAAATGTTCAATTATTTTCATTTGTAAAATATGAAGGAGTGAGTGATTTTTATAATTTGAGTAAAATAGGATTGATAACTTGGTTACCCTTAAAAGCTCTAACCATTAAAATGCCCATAAAAATTTTTGAATATATGGCTTTTGCATTGCCTATTATTGGAAGCAACTTTGGGCATATAAAAAAATATATTGAACAAGAAAATTGTGGTATTGTTGTCAATCCCGATAACCCTCATGAAATTTCAGAGGCAATGTGTAATCTTTTGACTGATAGTGCTAAATATAAATTCTATAGCACAAATGGAAGAAAGGCAACTTTAGAAAAATATAAGTGGGATTTTGAATTAGGCCGCCTCATCAATTTTTACACAACGTTTTTACAAGAAAGAGAAAAGAAACTAAAAAATGGCATATAAAAAGAATCCGTTTTTAAAAGATTTTAGTTGGTACTTTTTAGGATCGTTTATTCCGCTACTCATAAGTTTCATTAAAACGCCAATTTTTACGCGGCATTTTAATAAAGAAGAATATGGCTATTTAGGACTTGTAAGTATTACTTTCACCTATTTAGGAATGCTCTTGTTTTCTTGGATAGGTTCTTGTATTTGGAGATATTATGCCAAATATAAAATCAATAATCACCTCAAGGTTTTATATTCAAACTTACTTTTTATATATGGAGCCTCCTTTTTACTGGTATTACTTTTATCTATAAGTTGGTATTTATCAACAAATTACTTTTTAGTAAAACAATTGATATTGTATTCCTTTTTACAATTGGCCTTAAATCAACTATTTCTTTTTTATATGATTGTTATTAGGCTACAAGGAAAGGCTAAGTTTTATACCATTTTTCAATCGGTGAGGGCTTTATTAAGTTTGACAGTTGCCTTATTATTAGTGTTTAAATTCAATACAGATATCAGTGCATTGGTTTTGAGCCTCGTTTTGATTGATGCGTTCGCAATCTTATTTTTTATAATGATAAATCCTGCAAATATATCATTTGCGATAAAACGTGTAGAAAAAAAATATCTTAAAGAGTTAATTCATTATGGAAGTGCCGGCTTAATTATAAATATGGCTTTTTTGATAATTACTTCAAGTGACAGGTATCTAATTTATTGGTTTGGCAATTTAGAATCTGTCGGAATTTATGATCAAGTATATAAAATAAGCCAACTTTCAATTGTGGTATTGTCCACTATTTTTTTTAATACGATAAACCCAACACTATTAAAAGGATTAGAAACCGACTTCAAAAATTCTGCGCATCTAATCAGTAAGTATAGCAAGGTTTTTGTTATTTTCGGATTACCTGTAATTACCTATATAAGTATTTTTTCAAAAGATATTGCCACCATTTTTTTAGGCGAGGAATTTAGAGTCGGGTATACTATCATGCCGTTGATTTTTTTAGCAGCCTTTGTTCACGGATTTTTGAATTTTTATGAATTGCGGTTAAAATTTTCAAATCAGTTAAAAAAGTTGAGCCTTATTGTAATAAGTGCGGCACTGCTAAATATTGTGTTAAACCTTATTTTTATCAGTTTGTATGGATATCAATGGGCTGCCGTCACTACAACTATTACTTATGTTTTGTTACTGTTGGCATTTCATTTTAATGATAAAAAAATTCTGGCATTTGGTAAAAATGACGCCTATTTTATATATCAAATTATACTAGTATTGGCAGTACAAACATTAATTTACATTACTTTATGTGCCCGTTTCGAAATAACAATTTTTATGAAATTAGTGTTAGGATTACTATTTGTAGTATCTTACACACTTATTTTTAAAAAGCGCTTATTAGCGGCTGAAATACCTATGAATATATGACTGGAAATGATATAGAACATATCTTTTTTGATTTAGACCATACGCTTTGGGATTTTGAAACCAATTCTGCCAAAACGTTTGATTTTATTTTTAAGGATAACCATATCGACGTTTCGTTAGATGCTTTTCTACATCATTATGTGCCGATAAACCATCATTATTGGAAACTATATCGAGAAGAAAAAGTTTCAAAACCCGAATTGCGGTATGGGCGGTTAAAAGAATCTTTTAATGCGTTAAATTATAATATCTCAGATACGATGATAGACCACTTAGCCACAGTCTATATTGATAATTTACCTAATTATAATGCATTGTTTGACGGCACCATTGAGGTGTTAGATTATTTGGCGCCAAATTACCAATTGCATATTATTACCAACGGTTTTGATGAAGTGCAACTCAAAAAGATGAATAATGCCGCGATTCATCATTATTTTAACCAAATAATAACTTCTGAAAGCGTAGGAGTAAAAAAACCCAACCCTAAAATATTTAATCATGCTTTAGAAGTAACAGCAGCGCTACCCGAAAAAAGTATGATGATTGGCGATAACTTGGAAGCCGATATTTTAGGAGCCCAACAGATAGGAATGCAAACCATTTTTTTTAATTATCACAATGAAGTAGTAAATCACAATACGATTAGCATTACAAAACTGATAGAGATAAAGCAATATCTTTAAGTAGCCAATCGTTATGGTATGGATAAGCTAATCCACCCCTACTGTTTTTAAGTAAACAGGCATTGAGATAGAAAACCAAGGATTTCTTTTCGATTTTAAAAAAGTATCTAATAAACTATACAAACAATTTTTTTGGTTGAGGTTTTTTGCTCATTGAGTTGTTATATAAATAATATGATTGGCTTCCCTAAATATTTCTGCGTATTATTCGTTGTAAGCATTTCAATAAGTGCCCAAAATAAACAGTTATTATACGGTTTTCAGGAAATTCCTCAATCCCTGCTTCAAAATCCGGGAAGTGAAACGCCTTTTACAAAACATATCGGAATTCCGTTACTGTCGGGTATCTACATCAATGGCGGTACCAATAATAGTTTGATAAGTAAGTTGTTTTCCAATGACGGTGTAGCCATAAATACGAAGCTACGGAATATAATTCATCAGCTGGATACCGGAGATTTTATAAGTGTCAATGAGCAGTTAGATATTTTTAATGTAGGTTTTCAACGTAGTAATGATAAAGACTATGTGAGTATTGGCTTTTATCAAGAAGCTGATTTTACCGCATATTATCCTAAAGATATAGCCCTGTTATTTTATGAAGGGAATACTGATGGCAATGGAAATATAGATTTATCAAAAAGCTACGACATGAGTAGCCTTCGGTACAGGGGTGATGTAATTGGAGTTTTTCATGTAGGAATCTCCAGAAGAATGAATGAAAAACTGACAATAGGGGCAAGAGGCAAAGTCTATTCCGGAATTTTTAATGTACAATCTCTAAATAATAAAGGCACCATTTCAACAAGGTTAGACCAAAACAATGCATATCAACACCTTTTAACTAATTTTGATGCCACCTTGCGCAGTTCGGGTTTTACTAAAACCGCTAGAGAGACCCTTATAGGCGATGCCCTAAAAAACCTTTTTATAGGAGGTAATATAGGCTTGGGTGTTGACCTGGGGTTTACCTATAACATCCGGGAAAATATAAAAGTATCGGGCAGTATGTTAGATATGGGTTTTATCACCTATTCTAATAAAGTTATTACGTATAAAGTAAAAGGCGATTTTGAGGTCAATAATTTAGGGTTGTTAGACCCTCCGGCTGAAGAGACATTTAGCTATTGGGAAGCGCTGAGCAATGATTTTAATGCGCAAGTAGATAGGGAAATTAGCCATAAAACCTACCTTACGCTTAGGCCCCTAAAGCTAAACGGAGCGTTAAATTACGGTTTTGGAAAGCAAGTGAGAAAATATAAAAGGGCAACTGCTTGCCCAACATTTAATAATACTGCAACTGCCAACTACCAAAATGAAATAGGAGTACAGTTGTATTCAATTTTTAGGCTCAGCCGGCCTCAAATAGCAACTACATTGTTTTATAGCAGAAGTGTGTCTGATTTTTTAAAAGCTAAGATTACCTATACTGCAGATTCGTATACATTTTCAAATATCGGACTTGGATTTTCAGCACAATTCGGAAAATTTAATATATATGCCACTGCTGACAATTTATTAGGGTATAAAGATATTTACAATGCTAAAAAAATAGGAGCTCAATTCGGAATGAATTTGATTTTTGACAGATAAATTCAAATGAGTTTTTTATTAAAAATAATGTAACTATTCAGTTGCTCCATTTTGAGGCAGAAAATAGCTGTTTTTTTGGTTGGAGAAGGGAAATTTTCTGACGCATAGCAGGGCTACGTAAGGAAAATTTCACAAAAACAGGCGAAAAAAGAGCATTTTATGGCCGAAATGTGAGTGCCTGAATAATTACAAAATAATACTTATCTTTAAAAGCTATAAAATTTATACTATTATGAACCTTAAAAAATTATTCTTTTTACTCTTTATTAGTATTTATGGCACAGCCTTGGCACAACAGTCTTTGAATGCCTATAAATATGTAATTGTACCTAAAAAATACGAATTCTTGAAATTAGAAGATAAATATCAATTGAATTCCCTCACCAAATTTTTATTTAAAAAAGAAGGTTTCGAAACATTATTTGACAATGATGTGAAACCCAAAGAATTAGCCAATAATCCGTGTTTGGGGTTAGTGCCAAAAGTAAAGAATAATTCAAATATGTTTACCACCAAATTGGTTATTGAATTGGTAAATTGTAAAAACGAAACGGTTTTGGTAAGTGATGAAGG
>DRQI01000032.1 GCA_011330545.1 Flavobacteriia bacterium | reverse complement strand
TATGCCGTAAGTTTTGTACTGCAAGACACTTCCAAAACATTAAATGATAAGCAAATTGACAAAGTGATGAAAAAATTACAACAGGCTTTTGAAACCAAATTAAAGGCTGAGTTGAGGTAATTTTATAAATTGTTTGGGGAGTTTGTATTTAAAAGCATAGGATAAGATAAACGTTGGGATAGTAATGTTGTTATTGAGCAGATTGTAAAAGGAAGCTGATAGTATCCTATAAATAAATACACAAATGGCAAATACACATCAATAATGTATAAGGCAATTATTCAAAAAATCCTTTTTTTATTCGATGCCGAAAGAGCACATCACATTACTTTTTCATTTCTAAAAGTTGTTTGTAAACTACCGGGGGTTCCAAAAGCCTTAAAAAAATCATATACCATTGAAAACCCAAAATTAGTGCGCAACCTATTCGGGTTAGCTTTTAAAAATCAGGTAGGCTTGGCCGCCGGCTTTGATAAAAACGCACAACTTTTCGATGAGTTGACAAATTTCGGATTTGGTTTTATAGAAATAGGCACCGTTACGCCAAAACCTCAAGAAGGCAATCCTAAAAAAAGGCTTTTCCGCTTAAAGAAAGACCGAGCCATTATCAATAGAATGGGTTTTAATAATGAAGGTGTCGATGCCGTAGTAAAACGATTAAAAAATAAAAAAACCGATATCATTATCGGTGGCAATATCGGTAAAAATAAAGTGACCCCTAATGAAGAAGCGGTAAACGATTATTTGATTTGTTTTAGAAAATTGTTTGCCGTGGTAGATTACTTTGTAGTAAACGTAAGCTCACCAAATACACCAAATTTAAGAGCTTTACAAGAAAAAAAACCATTGACAGCACTCTTAAACAGATTGCAACAAGAAAATGCTTTGCAACAACAGCGAAAACCCATTTTGCTAAAAATTGCACCCGATTTAACAGATGCACAATTGTTAGATATTATTGAGATTGTAAAAACCACAAAAATTGATGGCGTTATCGCTACCAATACGACCCTTTCAAGAGAAGGCCTGCAATCAGAAAATAAAAATGAAACCGGTGGCTTAAGCGGAAAACCATTGGCAAAACGTGCTACCGAAGTAATTCGGTTTTTGTCAGAAAAATCAAAGAAAGCCTTTCCTATTATTGGCGTAGGAGGTATCCATACTGCCGAAGACGCTATTGAAAAAATTCAAGCCGGTGCCGATTTAATACAAATATATACGGGCTTTATTTATGAAGGCCCGGCATTAATCAAGCAAATTCAAAAAAAACTTCTGAGCTTAGATTAGTTTTTGTTTATCAGATAGTTAGAAAGCCCTTTTCCGTTGATATCGGTATATTTTGAATCGATATCCCGGGCCACTTTCATTCCTTTAATATCAAAATCACCGTTCACTTGGGTATATTTGATATTTAGGTTTTCCTTAAAGCGGGCATCGTTAAAAGAAACCCCGTTTTTAAATTCTGTGTATTTAAAAATAGCATCTTCTTCGAAAACCGTATTGGCAAAATTGGCTTTGGTATCAAAATCGGCATATTTAAATGTGGTGCTTTTTTCAAAGGTAGCATGGCTGAAGTCTGCAGTACCTTCAAAACCCGAATACTTAAACATAGCATCGCCTTTAAAACGACAATTTTTAAAAATCACATCTTCTTCAAAATTGGCAATAAAAGTATACCCGCTGTCTTCATCATGGATATAGGCCAATACATCATTTTTAAAAGTACAATTGACAAACGAAATTTTACTGTCTATAGATTCTTTTACCGTATTGCTTCCACCATTTTTCCACCATTTTCTTTTTTTAGGCAAATCGGGTAATTTTTCATTCATAAAAGTCAAATCGAGTACACCGGTTATGGTTACGTCTTTATAGGTGATATCCTTCCCCTTTTTTATGGCTGAAATGATAGCATCGGCTTTTACGGTTTGTTGTGCAAGGCTAGGTACGCCTATCAATAAAATGAATATCAATGATGTCCATTGAAATGCGTTGTTGAGAATGGTTTTTTTCATAATTAAAGAGTTTTAAAACAATAGTTATTATAAAGACTCTTGAAATACTCATAATGTTACAGTAATGTTGTAATTTTTGTATTTGTATGAACCATTACAAGGCGTTGGTATTGATATATTACTTTCTTTCTTCAATCCATTTGCGGGCATTTACAAAAGCCTCTAACCAAGGCGATACGTCGTCTTTTCTGCCTGTTGGATAATGAGGCCAATTCCATTGAAAGGTAGAACGTTCTATATGAGGCATGGTCACCAAATGGCGCCCGGTTGTGTCGCAAAGCATGGCGGTATTATAATCAGAGCCATTGGGGTTTGACGGATAAGCATTGTACCCGTATTTGGCAACGATATTATAATTCTCTTCCGATAAAGGAAGCTGAAATTTACCTTCACCATGGCTTATCCAAACCCCCAGTGTACTTCCTGCTAATGAGGATAACATAACTGAATTGTTCTTTTGAATGGTAACACTGGTAAAGGCACTTTCGTGTTTCTGCGAATCGTTAAAGTCCATTTTTCCATGTATTTCATGTTCGGGGTTGATGACTTCCAATTCCATAAATAATTGGCAGCCATTACAAATACCCACCGAGAGTGTATCTTCTCTTGCAAAGAAATTATCCAAGGCTGTTTTTGCTTTGGCATTGTATAAAAAGGCTCCGGCCCAGCCTTTGGCAGAACCCAGCACATCAGAATTGCTAAATCCGCCAACGGCACCAATAAATTGAATACCCTCTAGCGTTTCCCTACCGGAAATCAAATCGGTCATATGAACATCTTTTACATCAAAACCGGCCAAGTACATGGCATTGGCCATTTCGCGTTCTGAATTGCTTCCTTTTTCACGGATAATGGCTGCTTTAGGCCGTTTTTTGTCGTTATGGTAAACTTGTGGCGAACTAGTAGTGTTGTTTAAAAGAGACTCCTCGTTATCGTTCGGAACAACAGGAAGTTTACCCGTAAAATGCTTAGGAAAAATATATTGTAACGGTTGCTTTTTATAGTTTTTAAACCGCTCTTTTGCCAATCCGTTTGCGGTTTGTTTTTCATCTAATAGGTAGGAAGTGTTATACCAAGTATCCCGTAGTTTTGCAACAGATAAGTTAAAAGAGTCTTCACCGTTAGTAATTGTTACATATTCATTGGCAGTAACCTTGCCAATCTTAAAAAACTCAATGGCATTGGCAGATAAAATGGTTTCGATATTTTTTTCGTCACCCTGAAATACAATTCCCGAATTTTCAGAAAATAAGAGTTTGATACTATCCTTTTCAGAGATGGCAGTCAAGTCGATTTCGGCACCGAGGTGTGTATCGGCAAAACACAATTCCAGTAAGGTAGTTATCAATCCGCCGGAGGCGATATCATGGCCTGCTACTATGGCATTTTGTTTAATTAGCTCTTGAATGGTATCAAAGGCTTTTTTTACATAAGCCGTATTTTGAATAGTGGGGGCATCGCTTCCAATTTTATGTTGTATTTGTGCAAAGGAAGAGCCCCCTAATTTATAGGAGTCTTGAGAAAAATTGAGATAATAAATAGCTCCTTTACCGGGTTTGAAAACGGGTTCAACTACTTTGCTAATATCATTACAATGTGCTGTTGCAGAAATAATTACGGTACCTGGCGCCATGACTTCTTCACTAGGATATTTTTGTTTCATAGACAACGAATCTTTACCCGTAGGCACATTGATGCCCAAGGCAATGGCAAGGTCAGAAACAGCTTTTACGGCTTTGTACAACCGGGCATCTTCTCCTTTATTTTTACAAG
>DRQI01000031.1 GCA_011330545.1 Flavobacteriia bacterium | reverse complement strand
TAATGCTTTTATCTCCGGTATATTTATTGACTTGGGCATTTGAACCGAATTCATATACGGCTTCTGTATCCTTCTCAGTAAATTCTCTAAGCGTACAATGTTGTGTTTCTATGATTGGATGCATTGGGTTATAAAATGTTGCTGAAATACAAGTGAGATTCTTTTATCGGTTTATAATGAGCCAATATAGTTTTTAACTTTTTTAAATAATATTTTTTCTTGAAACCGATAGATTATCCAAAACCAAATAAGTGTGGCCGGAAATAAAAATAAATGCCCCAAAAGTAATTTTTCTTCAGTTAAGAAAAAAACTAACGGAGAGAGAATTGTAAGAGCCGCTATAAAATAGATTTCTATCCTTATACGGGTGCTTAATTCAATTCTTGTTTTTTTATCATTCAGTTCAGTGAGTTTACCTATGCCTTTAATTCCTTCCATAAAGCCCGGATTATTATTGAATATCATTGTCCCTAAAGAAAAATTTGACAGTACTTTAAATTGATTACTAGAAATCCATTTTAAATGAAACGGCCGTTTTTCCCTCAACTTGACACGTACTTTAAAGTCGGTAATTGTGCCATCAAACTCATAGGATTCTTTTAAAAGTAATTTTTCGATTATTTTATTCATTAATTATTCCGGTTTTTATTTTCAAATAACAAGTCTATGAATATTGAGTTGTATAGACAAAAATATTTTGTTATAAAATCATTAAGGTACATATTGTTGTGTCATTTTAACGACTATTCTGTTTTCTATTTTCAGAATCATTATCGGTTGGCTTTTTAATTTATTTTTAAATTCAGGTATTGACACTTTTTGTAAAGTACTTCTCCCTGTTGAATAATCCAATAGTTCGATGACAACATCTTTATCTAACGCTAATGTTCTTAACTTAGGATTGACATTTGATATATAATAGCCATCATCCAAATAAAAAATTGTATCTCCATTTTCTGAAATGTCATAATCTAAATCTCCTGATGCTTTTGCTTTTTTAAAGGCCTTCTTTCCTTCTAAAAAATCGACATAATCAGCAACAATATATGTTTTTCTGTTTTTTTCTTTGATTTCTTTGATATAACAGTGCTTTGACTCTTCAATGTGAGTAGTTGATTTTTGCTTATAGTCTAGCTTCCTTTCTTTGGAACGAGCTTGTTTTGGCTCCTGGGCTAGTTTTTCTTTTGAATGGCAACTTATTATTAGCACGGCTATCACTACTAGTAGGTTTATTTTATTCATTTTTTTAATTTAAAGGCTCTTATATTTAACCGCTCCCCTCACTCGGTTAATTAGTTTGGCCAAGTTTTATTTACTACAGCAAAAAAATAGTAACAACTACTCATGCAAGGCCTTAGAGACCTTATCGGTATTACAAAAACCTACAAGGTTTGACAAACTTTGAAGGAGAATCTTAGTGTAAAATCAAGACATCTCTACTCACTTTTAGATATTTTAAAACGTAGTTGATTTAATTGCTCTGCTAATAGAAATAGAATTTATTCATTAGTTTTAATTTTAAAATGTTTTACCTTTCCTGTGTTTATAAACTCTAACACTTCAAATTCTGCATTATTTGTTCCTAAGTGTCCATAAGCGGCATGTACATCTTTGTGTAAAATTCCTCTCAAAATCATTTTCATATACACTCCACAACCTTGCATTTCATTAATTTTTTTATCTATTTTATTCGTAAATTCAACATTATTAAAATCTAAATTCATGTCAAAATTCGTATCACAATCATCTTTTTTCAACAAATTAAAATAAGAATATTCCATACAATTAACATAAATTCCGCTTACAAGAATGGTGTCATTTAAATGATTTTTTAGTTCACAAGGATATTCTATAAAGTTAGTATTCTTAGAAATTTTTCTATATGGCGACCTACATGAGAAAAAGCATAGGCATATTAAAATCAATTTGGCTATCTTCATTTTTATGGCAACTATAAGTAACGTCTATCAACAATTAGCAACATATTTTAAATCTAAGATTAGTAACCAATGGCATTACTAATACAGTAGAAACTGTATTTTTACACTTGTTTACAATAAAAGATTTCGATTGTGCTCAACCTGACAATTATACAAAACATGAGCGTCAAAAAAAATAAAAATTATATGTAATAGTCATGCATAAACGTAAATGTATTATTTCACAATAAATTTTACCAGTTCTGGTTTGATAAGTATTCGTTCTGTCTTTCGAGGAAATTTACCATGGTTAAAAGTCAGTTCAATACTATTATTTTTTTTCTTAAGGCCTATTAATTTAACATCATAAAAATCTGAAATCACCAAAGTTTTATTTTCATATCCCAGTTCTGTAGGCTGTATCAAAATATGAATGTTTGTTTTAGAATTTTCTGTTTCCAGCGGCAGGCTTTCTCCGTTATAAAAAGTCAATACTTTTACAAAAAAATCTTCGGCATATATAGATTTCATTTCTATAAAATTACGCATAAACCATTTAAAATCTGCATCATTTGTTTGCGTAATTACAGCTGTATGCCGATACACATAAAAGTTATCAGAAATGTCTAAGGTATCAATAAAACTCTTTTTGTCTAATATTTTTACAGAATCTTTTTTAAGACTTTCTGTAACATTTATTTCAGCACTTGACGATGCTACAAATCGATAATAATCTGACCTACTTTCGTGTTCAAATTTTTGTAAACTATCTATTTGGCGTTGCAATTTAACAACTTGATTGTCTTTCTCAAGAAGTTTTTCTTTTAACAAATTTAGTTCTTCTTTAGAAGCTGTTTGTTCTGAAGTACAACTCGCCACCAGTAGTATTAAAAACAATATTCTTTTCATTGACCTGAATTTCACTGAGTAATTGCTATGAAAATAAGCATAAAATTAAGCATGCCCCTTACTTTTTTATTCAAATTTAAAAAATCGGGGATAAGCGGTTTTAAAAATAAGGTATTATTCTTTTGAACAATACAATTTTATAATCATTTTGCTAATTTATATTCTAGCAAGAGCCTTTTCAAATGATATTTTATAAGTAAATTCTACAAATAGTATCATATACGGCCACCTAATCAATACACATTGTAACGTTCGGGGATTATGATTTCGTAGCGCCCACCCATTAAAATATAAAGAATAACACTTGCAATAATGACAGACATACCGGTAATTAAATAAAAATGAAGCAGTGCTTTTTTAGGTCCTATTGCCGGTGTAATTTTTGCTTTATGGGTAGCGGCGATATGGATTCCTACAGCGGTTACTCCAATAAAATAATAGGGTATAAAGAAAAACTTCCACGGTGATTGCAACACTACTCTTGATGCAAAGTAAAAATTGGTATCAAATTTAAAATAAAGGCGTTGGCCAATACTTGCAGCAATATGCTGAATGACATACAATCCTAGTAGTAATCCCGAATACATTTGTATTTTTTCAAAGGTACTCACTGTTTTCTTTTTCCTTTTTTGAAGAAAAAGCCGGATACCACTATATGCTTGAAACAAAAAACTGGCTACCAATACTATTTCAACAAAAATATTTCTATAGACGGTTCTGAAAGCTTCTAATATTTTTTGATGTGTTTCTATTCCGTACCAACCCATCAAATGATTGAACAAATGAAATGCTATAAATACAGAGACGGCTATTCCGGTAAACCAATGTGCTTTTTTGTACATCTTTTTTTTGGCAAAAATATTTATTAATTGCCAAGCGCCATTTGACATATATCAAATTCGGTATTTGGCATTGCGAATTCTACTCAGCGTTTCTAGGGTAATGCCTAAATAGGAAGCGATGTGCATCAATGGTACGCGCTGGGTAATGTTTGGAAGGTTTTCTTCGAGGCTTTCTAATTTTTGACTTGCCGTTTCAAATTGAATGGAAACAATACGCTGTTGAAGTTGTAGCATTGTTTTTGTGATAATTATTTTTCCTAAGCTATCAAACTCGCGATATTTATCAGACAACTTTTCAATATGTTCTTTCGATATTTTCAATAAAATACTCGGCTCGATAACTTCTATATAATGCGGACTCGGTATTTTTAAAAAGAAACTATTTATGGCACAAATAAAGTCGTTTTCAAAGGCAAACCAATCTGTAACATCTTTTCCGTCTTTTAGATAATAGGCTCTGGCAGCACCTTTTACAATAAAATACATGTTTGTAGCAAATTGCCCTTCTTTTACTAAGATGGTTTTTTTATCAAAAGTCAATATTTGAGAAAACGCTGACAATTCAATTTTACATTCGGGGGATAAAAAAGAATAGTTAGTACTTATCAAATCGATACTTTGCTCTTTGTTCATTTAGGTTTCTTATTATCATGTTCTAAAATACAACTATTATATTATTCATGTTTGAGACATGATTATACCGGAAAAAACCAGTTTTTATTTTATGATATTATTCAAAGCGAATCACTTCAAGTTCAGGATATTTACTAGCCAATTGCAATAAATCTGAGGGCTTGCCTGATAAGTACTTATCAAAAAATTGCAATGTTATTGCTGTGGTTATCTCAAATGCTTTATTTGGGTTTATTGTGCCTGCTTCGTTTAAAAATGGCAATTTAATCATTAATGGAATATCCATAAAATTTGAATGTCTTGAATGTAAAATCTTGGCTTTGTAAAAAGCTGACGTATTTCCTTTATGATAGATAAGTTTATTAAAATTGGGGTGGCTGCTATCCCATTCTGAAGAAATTAATAGAAACGGTTTTGTCAATACTGTATCAAGCATTGCCCCCCATTGTACGCCATCAATATTAATTCCTGCTTTTATCCTCTTGTCATCAAGTAATGCTTGGCCCGCTGCTGCGCCCCCTTGCGAATGACCAAACACGCCGATTTTGGAAGTATCTATATGTTTTGCTAAAAAAGTTGATTTATTCCATTTTTCCAATTCGTCTACAACTAACGAAATATCCTTACTCCACCGAAGGGTTATCTCTGTAGCAATATAATTACGAATAAAGTTTTCAATGGCAGTATATTGCTC
>DRQI01000030.1 GCA_011330545.1 Flavobacteriia bacterium | reverse complement strand
ATCGGAGATACAGAATCACTAGTTGTAGTAGACCCTGATGGAGTGATGAGTGGAGCCATTAATAAAAATGAAAGAAGTGCTGCGTTGAATAACTTTAGGGATTTTACTTATTGGTCTTCTCCGGTATCTACAACTATTGGCCAAGCTTTTTCAGGTGTTGACCCCAATAGGATTTTTGAATTTGATACTCCCAATGAACAATGGGTAGTGGCTTCAGGAAGTATGGTTACAGCCAAAGGATATATTTCAGAAGCTCCTTCAAGCACACCTGATGGCGGTACGCACAGCCTTACATTTTCTGGAACACCAAATAATGGTACCCTAGGAAAATCAATTGATTTTATTAATGATGGAGATCCAAATAATGACTTTAATTTAATTGGAAACCCATATCCTTCCTCAATTGATATAGAGAAGTTTATTTTATTGGGTGATAATGGTGAAATTAGAAATAATAGCGCAGTAGATGGTACCGTTTGGTTATGGACACATGTTACGGCTATCTCAAATGGTACTATCGGAGAATTTTTAGGTGATGATTACGCAACTTATAATTTAACAGGAGGTGTAGGTGCCGGTGCCGCTTCTGGGTCTGGCTCTGCTATTCCTACCAAAAATATTGGATCGGGTCAAGGCTTTTTTGTAAAAGCCGTTAGTTCAGGAACCGTATTTTTCCAAAATGATATGCGCCTAAAAGACCAAAACACACAGTTTTTTAGGGCTCCTGACGCTAAAAGTGCAACGGTTCAAGAAAAAGATAGAATTTGGCTACACGCAGAAAGTGCTACAGGTGGTGCCTATAACCAACTGTTGGTTGGCTTTTTTGATAAGGCAACAGACGGAGTTGATAGAGGTTATGATGGCGAACGATTGAGTGCTGCATGGATTAATTTTTATTCTACCATAGACAGTGTAAAATATGCAAGCCAAGGCTTGGGTACTTTTAATGTCGATAAAAAAATACCATTAGGGTTTGATACTTTTATTGACCAACCCATGACGTATAAAATCAGCATTGATAATATCGAAGGGGTTTTAAAAGACAATGAAATTTATTTGGTAGACCACGACTTGGATATCGTACACGATTTGAGATTAGCCGATTATGAATTTGATGTAGATGGAAAAGGGAATTTCTTAAATAGGTTCACTTTACAATTCAATAAATCTGTACTCGGCGTTGATGATTTAGAATTGAATAATAACTTTGTGGTTATTAATGAAGAAAATGCCCTACGCTTAAAATCATCTACTGTAATTACCAATATAAAAGTATATGATATGACGGGTAGGTTATTAATTGATAAAAAACCCAATGATAGCGAATTTACACTTGCTACCAGTGCCATTAGAAAAGGTACTGTGCTGATTCTAAATGCAACGTTTGACAATGGCGCAGAAGTGAGCAAAAAAGCGATTAAATATTAATAATAAAAAAGCATAAAAAAATGCCTCGAATTTTCGAGGCATTTTTTTATGCTTTTTTATTGTGTAAATAAGTGCTAGAACATTTCACGCCCTGCGAAATGGAAAGCACCTTCTATGGCGGCATTCTCATCACTGTCAGACCCATGAACGGCATTTTCGCCAATAGAAGTAGCATAGAGTTTTCTAATAGTCCCTTCAGCAGCCTCTTCAGGATTTGTAGCGCCAATCAAAGCCCTAAAATCTTCTACAGCATTTTCTTTTTCTAAGATAGCGGCAACAATAGGCCCACGAGTCATATAAGTAACCAATTCACCAAAAAAAGGCCTTTCTTTATGAATGTCATAAAATGCGCGGGCATCGCGTTGGGTCATTTGCGTCAATTTCATTGCTACGATTCTAAATCCTGCAGCATTTATTTTTTCTAAAATTGCTCCTATATTTCCTTTTTCAACAGAATCGGGTTTGAGCATTGTAAAAGTTCTATTTGTAGTCATGCTAATAAGTATCTTAAAATGAGCTGCAAAAATAGTAGTTTTTATGAAAAGACAAAGCTATACATCAATTTTAATGATAATTTTAAGGTTCAAAACCAATTATTTTCATCATACCAACTCGTAATTTATCGTATATTCGCACTCAATGAATGCAAAAGATAGTACACACATAAAAGAACTGTTATCAACTCCCAAAAAAATAGTCATTGTTTCGCATAGAAACCCTGATGGAGATGCTTACGGGTCGAGTTTAGCCTTATATCATTACCTGTTAAAATCAAATCACGATGTTAGTGTAGTATCACCTAATGATTGCCCTGAATTTTTAAAATGGCTGCCCTCTCAAGAAGACATTGTCATTTTTGAAGAAGATGCGGCCAAGGCAACAAAACTACTCGAAGAGGCAGCACTGATATTTACCTTAGATTTTAATGCATTGCATAGGGTAGGCCATGCGATGCAAGAAGTATTAGAAAAGGTTTCGGCTACTTATATTATGATTGACCACCATAAGCAGCCCGAAGAATATGCAACCCATACATATTCAGATGTTTTAATGTCATCTACCAGCCAAATGATTTATCATTTTTTTGAAAAATTAGGAGTTATCGATACTATTGATAAAACCATAGCCACTTGTTTGTATACCGGTATTGTTACCGATACAGGCTCCTTTAAATACCCTTCAACAACTGCTACCACTCATATCATCGTAGCGCATTTAATGGAAAAAGGCATTGAACATACCAAAATCCATAATTTGTTATACGATACCAATTCGTTTAATAGGTTACAGTTATTAGGTACCGCATTGCGAAACTTAAAAGTGCTAGAAGCCTATAAAACTGCCTATATATCATTATCGCAACGCGAAATGAATTCTTTTAATTTTAAAAAAGGCGATACAGAAGGCTTTGTAAATTATGGTTTGTCATTAAAAGGAGTTGTATTTGCAGTCATTTTTATTGAAGACCAAAAACAAGGCATTATAAAAATGTCTTTTCGCTCGAAAGGAAAATTCTCGGTAAATGAATTTGCACGAAAACATTTTAACGGAGGTGGCCATGAAAATGCCGCCGGGGGTAGAAGTGAATTATCATTAAAAGATACCATTGCCAAATTTTTAAAAATAGTACCTACTTATAGTAACGAATTGCAACATTCTTATGAAGAATAAATTAATTGTACTCATAACAGTATCTACTTTGTTATTTTCTTGTAGTGGCCCAAGCCCTAGAAAACCGGTGGTTAGAAAAACCTCCACATTTTTAGACGAATCTATACAACGCAATAAAGTATTGAATAAACTGGAAGAGAAGGCCTTTCAGCAGTTGATAAAAAACGATTCCCTACATAGCTATATAAATTCTCCTCACGGATTTTGGTACTATTATAATACTAAAGACTCTCTTGCTACCAAGTTTCCTGAGAAAGGAGATAAAGTAGTTTATAGTTATACCATTAAAGACATTAATGGAAATGTGTTGTATACAGAAGAAGAGTTAGGCGAAAGAAGCTATT
>DRQI01000029.1 GCA_011330545.1 Flavobacteriia bacterium | reverse complement strand
TCATCATTATTGTTTTACGAGCCTAATCGTCTTTTAAACCGATTAAACCTTTTTATACTGTTACCAAACTATTGGGCGAAACCTCTACTTGTTTGCCATACACGGCAATAGTGAGTGCATGTTCTCCGTGTATTTCAAACGAAGTGCCGGTTTGTGTAATGGTAACTTTTAACAGTTGATTTCTAAAATTTATATGGAATGAATAGCCTTTCCATTGTTTCGGAATTTTGGGTTCAAAACACAACCGGCCATCTTTAACCCGCATACCGCCAAAGCCTTCTACAATGCTCATCCAAGTACCCGCCATACTGGTGATGTGTAAGCCTTCTTCTACTTCGTGATTGTAATCGTCTAAATCTAAACGCGAAGTACGCAAATAAAACTGATAGGCTTGTTCCATTCTATCTAATTTTGCTGCTAATATGCTGTGTACACAGGGTGATAATGAACTTTCGTGTACCGTAAAGGGTTCGTAAAAGTCAAAATGGCGTTCTAATTCTTCGGTGGTAAAATGGTTTTCAAAAAAATAGAATCCTTGTAATACATCGGCTTGTTTGATATATGGCGAGCGTAAGATTCTATCCCAAGACCACTTTTGGTTTATCGGCCGTTGTGAGGTGTCTAAATGGGCAACTGTAATTAATTCTTTGTCTAAAAAACCGTCTTGTTGTAAAAAGACCTTGTGTTCTTCAGAATAGGGAAAATACATTGTATCAGCCACTGTTTTCCATTCTTTAACCTCAGCTTCTGAAAGCCGGGCTTTATTCATTATCCGGGTATAATCGGCCGTATTTTTTATTTTTTCAATGGCGTCAACAGTGTAGCTTATACACCATTGAGCTATATAATTGGTATACCAATTGTTATTGACATTATTTTCATATTCGTTAGGCCCGGTAACTCCTAAAATTACATAACTGTTTTTGGTTGTTGAGTAATTTGCCCGTTGGTGCCAAAACCGTGAAATGCCTATTAGTACTTCCAATCCTTTTTCAAGGAGGTAACTTTCATCGCCGGTATAGCGTTGGTAGTTGAAGATGGCAAAGGCAATGGCTCCGTTACGATGAATTTCTTCAAAAGTAATTTCCCATTCATTATGGCATTCTTCGCCGTTCATAGTTACCATAGGATAAAGCGCAGCACCGTTTGAAAATCCTAGTTTTGAAGCGTTTTCAATAGCTTTTTGCAAATGGCGATATCGGTATTCTAATAAGTTTCGGGCAACGGTTTGGTTTTTTGTTGCCATATAAAACGGTATGCAGTAGGCTTCGGTATCCCAATAGGTACTGCCGCCGTATTTTTCGCCGGTAAAGCCTTTGGGGCCGATATTTAAGCGAGGGTCTTTGCCCAAATAGGTTTGGTTTAGTTGAAAGATATTAAAGCGTATTCCTTGTTGGGCTTTTATATCTCCGTCTATGGTTATGTCTGCTTTTTCCCAAATGGCAGCCCATGCTTGTTTTTGTTGCTGTAATAGTTGTTTGAACCCCAATTGGGTTGCTTTTTTTAAGGCTGTTTTGGCCGCTGCTACCAATTCGGTTTTAGGATGGTTTCTGTCAACGGTATATCCTCCGAATTTATGGATGGTATACGTTTCTCCTTTTTTTACCTGATGTTGATATGAAAAAGCGGCATAGGTAGCATCGGCTTTTATATTGGGTTCTATTAAAATACAGTTATTATTGATAAATACTTTTGATTCCATAAAGGTACAGACATAAAAATCTGTTTTCATGGTTTTTGCTTGTATAAAGGCCTGATTGTTTTCATGGCTTACATTTAATGTATTCCAAAAGGTATCATCCCAATTGGTATCTTCATTGGTAATGCCGCTATCGATATAGGGTTGAAAGTGAATGAGCGCACTTTTATTGACAGGGGTTATGGAGTATTCAATGGCGCCAATTTCATCAAGGTCTAAACTTAAAAAGCGTTTGGTGGCCACGTTGATTTGTAATCCGTTTTGAAGTGTTGCCGTAAAACTGCGAGATAGCCAACCTTCTTGCATGTTGAGTTCGCGTCGAAATTTTTCAATTTTTTTACAGCAAAATAAATCGAGCGGTTCGTTGTCGACAAATACGTTTATGCCAATCCAATTCGGGGCATTTAACACTTTAGCGAAGTATTCTGGATACCCGTTTTTCCACCAACCCACGCGAGTTTTATCAGGATAGTACACCCCTGCTATATAACTTCCTTGAAAGGTTGGCCCCGAGTATTGTTCTTCAAAATTAGCGCGTTGCCCCATCGCTCCGTTGCCAATGCTAAAGATACTCTCTGAGGGTTTGACTTTTTCTGTATCAAACCCTTCTTCGATAATTGACCAAGGGTTCGGTTTGATATAATCTTGATTCATATAGTTTAATTTAGACATTCATTTTATCACCTAACTACGGGGTTCATTCATGAATGTTAACTGTCTTTTATTTTCTTATTTTTAGGCCCTTTCACAATTATGGGATGCTAAGGGTGATTTATTATTGCGTTATTAACTTTTGTAAAAAAGCATCGCTAATGGCTGTAAAATTCTCAAATACATAAGCTGCTTCGTAAAGTGTATTTTTATTTCCAATGCCTATTGATATCATATTTGCAGTATTTGCTGCTTTGATACCGGCC
>DRQI01000028.1 GCA_011330545.1 Flavobacteriia bacterium | reverse complement strand
TCCGGCGCCGGAAGTAAGTGCCGAAAGTTTTGGCCATGCCGGATTTACGGGTACCTTTATTTGGGCAGACCCCAAAAATCAATTGGTGTTTATCTTTCTGTCAAACCGTGTAAACCCAACACGTAAAAATAGAAATTTATACGAATTACGCATTCGACAAGCCTTACAACAAGTATTTTATCGGGCTTTAAAGAATTAATTTATTCTTACCGAAAATTAGAGCAGCGAATTTTAATTCAACATGGGTTGTTTACAATCATTCCATTCTGAAAAGAAAATCACATTAATCACATCTCCAATGCTTTTTTAGGGTCATTGTCCATTAAAATCTCTACGGGATTTTCTAATGCTTCTTTTACGGCTACTAAAAACCCTACAGATTCTTTTCCGTCAATAATCCGATGGTCATACGATAAGGCCACAAACATAATCGGCCTGATGGCTACTTTTCCATCAATGGCAACGGGGCGTTCTACAATATTGTGCATTCCTAATATGGCACTCTGTGGCGGATTCAAAATCGGAGTTGACAACATAGAGCCAAATACGCCTCCATTGGTAATGGTAAAGGTACCTCCTGTCATCTCATCAACGGTAATTTCGCCTTCTCTGGCGCGTATTGCCAAACGTTTTACTTCGCTTTCTATCCCTTTAAATGTCAAGTGTTGTGCATCTCTAATCACCGGCACCATCAATCCTTTTGGCCCTGAAACGGCAATTGAAATATCTTGAAAATCATAGGAGATTTTATAATCGCCATCAATCATAGAATTTACATCCGGAAAGAGTTGTAAAGCCCGTACTACCGCTTTGGTAAAGAAACTCATAAAGCCCAGGCTAACGCCGTGTTTGGCTTTAAAATCTTCTTTGTATTGTTTGCGGAGGTCAAAAATGGGTTGCATATCAACTTCATTAAAAGTAGTTAACATAGCGGTTTCATTTTTTACAGCTACCAAACGCTCGGCTACTTTACGGCGTAACATCGAAAGTTTCTTACGCTCTGAACTTCTTTTAGCGCCTTTAGGGGGCGTTCCCATACTCGGTACGGCTTTGATAGCATCTTCTTTGGTAATTCTACCATCTTTACCGGTACCTTTAATTTCGCTGGCATCAATGCCTTTTTCTGCTAATATTTTCTTGGCTGCCGGCGATGCGGTTCCGGTAGCATACGTTTTTGGTGTTTCTACAGTGGTATTTGTAACAACTTCTGAATTAGCAGCTGCTTCGCTGTTTACAGATGGCTGCTCACTGCTCACTGTAGACGATCCATCAGGTTTTTTGGCATCCATATCAATTAAACAAACCACCGCCCCAACGGGTACGGTATCTCCTTCTTCTGCTTTGAGCGTAATTATCCCGCTTTCTTCTGCTGGCAATTCTAACGTTGCCTTGTCAGAATCTACTTCGGCAATGGGCTGGTCTTTTTCTACATAATCACCGTCTTCTACCAACCATGCTGCTATTTCTACTTCTGTAATCGATTCTCCCGGAGAGGGGACTTTCATTTCTAAAATCATAATTTTTCAATTTCCAAAATTCAATTTCCAAATTCCAATTGCTTAAATTAAAGCTACGCGTATTGTTATTCGGATTTTGATGATTGTTATTTATATCTTTTTATTCAAATACTTTGTCAATTACTTTTTGTTGCCTTCTCTTAAACCGGGTACTTGAGCCTGCTGCCGGCACAGAGTAATAAGGCCTTGATGCTACTTCTAGTGTGGTGAGCTCAAAACGTTGCAACAGGTAACCCCACGCACCCATATTTCGGGGTTCTTCTTGCGCCCAAATATGTTTTACCGCTTTATGATATTTGTCTAATACGGCTTGTAATTTTTCTTTGTGTAACGGAAAAAGCTGTTCTATCCGCACGAGCGCGACGTCTTCCCTACTTAATTTTTCTCTCTCTGCCAATAAATCGTAATAGAATTTACCGGTACAAAATACCAGTTTTTTTACATTATCCGGATGTACCGTATCGTCAATCACTTCTTCAAATTCGCCTTCTGACAATTCTTGTAAACTCGATACTGCTTTGGGATGGCGCAATAAACTTTTGGGGGTGAATACAACTAAAGGTTTTCTAAAATCGCGTTTCATCTGACGGCGTAACAAATGGAAAAAATTTGCCGGCGTAGTACAATCGGCAACCGTCATATTATCAATGGCACACAATTGTAAATAGCGTTCCATTCTTGCCGATGAATGTTCTGAGCCTTGCCCTTCGTAACCATGGGGCAATAAAACTACAATTCCGTTTTGCAATTTCCATTTGTCTTCGGCAGCAGACATGTATTGGTCAAAAATAATTTGCGCCCCATTGCTAAAATCGCCAAATTGGGCTTCCCATATGGTTAGGGTATGCGGATTTGCCATGGCATATCCATAATCAAACCCCAATACGCCATATTCTGACAATAGTGAATTGTAAATATACATTTGGCCTTTATTCTCAGGATTTGTATTTAACAGGTTGATGCGTTCTTCTGAAATTTCATCACGTAAAATGGCATGGCGATGGCTAAACGTACCGCGTTCAACATCTTGGCCCGATATACGCACACAAAAGCCTTCTTCTAACAAAGAACCGTAGGCCAACGTTTCTGCCAAGCCCCAATCTATGGTATCGGTTTCTATCATATTGGCACGAGCGGCTAAAATACGCTCGGCTTTTCGTAAAAACTTAACTCCTTGGGGTACGGTTGAAATTACCTTGGCAATGGCTTTTAAGCGCGCTTCATTGTACTTTGTTTCTACGGGTTGTAACATTTCTTTTATGCCTTTGCGATAAAAGCCTTTCCAAGTGCCTTCCATAAAAGGTTTCACCATCGAATTGCTATCGCGTTTAGACATTAAGAACTGATTTTCGAGCATGGTCTTAAAATCGGCAATGATTTTCTTTTTATAGGCTTCATCAATGACACCTTCTTCTATCAATTTTTGGGCGTAAATATCCCTGGGATTATCGTGTTTGGCAATGGCTTTATAGAGTTTTGGCTGTGTAAAACGCGGTTCGTCACCTTCATTATGCCCATATTTACGATAGCCCAACAAATCGATAAACACATCGCGTTTAAAACGCATTCTAAATTCTAATGCCATTTCAGTAGCGTGTACTACGGCTTCGGCATCATCGGCATTGACGTGCAATACGGGCGATAAGGTAACTTTGCCTACATCGGTACAATAGGTACTCGACCTGGCATCTAAATAGTTTGTGGTAAAGCCTATTTGATTATTGACAACGATATGGATGGTGCCTCCGGTAGAATATCCTTTGAGTTTACTCATTTGAATGACTTCATACACGATTCCTTGTCCGGCAATTGCCGCATCTCCATGTACCAAAATGGGTAGTATTTTGGAAGTATCTCCTTTGTATTTTCGATCTATTTTAGCTCTTGTAATTCCTTCCGCAACAGCGTCAACAGTTTCTAAATGTGAAGGATTGGGTACTAAATTCATTTTTATATCCTTGCCATTTTGATAGGTTTTATTGAGGCTTAAACCTAAATGGTACTTTACATCTCCGTCAATATCGTCATCTTCAAAATCTTTTCCTTCAAATTCACTAAACAATTCGCGTACGGGTTTTCTAAAGATATTGATAAGTGTATTTAACCGCCCTCGGTGAGCCATCCCAATTACACATTCTTCTAATGCAAATTTATCAACGGCGTTGAAAAGGGTCATGCTTATGGCGGGAATCAAGGTTTCTCCCCCTTCTAAGGAAAAGCGTTTTTGCCCTACATATTTGGTCTGTAAAAATTGTTCGAAAGTAACGGCTTGATTTAATTTCGAAAGGATATGTTTTTTATCGTCAACAGAATATTTGGGATGGTTATTATCTTTGTGTAATTTCTCTTGCCACCATTTTATTTCTTCGGGCTGGCGGATATACATATATTCAATTCCGATAGCATCACAATATACTTCTTCTAAATGCGCAATAATCTCTCTTAGTGTCGCCCTGCCAATCCCCAGTATTTCACCGGCATCAAAAACGGTATCCAAATCGTCTTTTGACAGTCCGAAATTTTCAATAGCCAATGTGGGTTCATACTTTCGGCGTGCCCTTACCGGATTGGTTTTTGTAAACAAATGGCCTCTTGAACGGTAGCCATTCATCAATTCAATTACCTGAAATTCTTTATGGACATGTTCGGGTACTTCAACAGCTGTTGCTTCTTCACCTTCTAGGGAATAATCGGTATTTGCCAAATCATAGCCTTGAAAAAAACTCCTCCAGCTTGGTTCAACGGCATCAGGGTCTGTTAAATATTTAAGATACAAGTCTTCAATAAAACCTGTATGTGCAGCATTTAAAAAGGAAAACCTATCCATTAAATGATTCTATTAGTTTGAAAAACAAAAATACACTTTTTAATAGAACAACATAATTATAAATGGCTTGTTATTTCAAATTTTGATTCGTCAAAAAAAATTGTATTTACCGCTTGCAGAAAATAGAAAAACAATTATATTTGCACACCCAAACGGGAAATAAATTCCTCCTTACCTGCCGGGGCTCAGTTACTGAGTTGTGTTATATGGCAACAGGTTTTGAACCTAGATAAAAATAGGTTTTTGGGTAAAAAAATATAAATTCCTCCTTAGCTCAGTTGGTTAGAGCATCTGACTGTTAATCAGAGGGTCCTTGGTTCGAGCCCAAGAGGAGGAGCTTAGTAAAGAAAGGCTTTAAGAGTATAACTACTTTTAGAGTCTTTTTTCATTTGCACTCAATTTGCACTCACGAAGTTAAAATCATAGCATTTGCTGCTATTTATTGTAAGATAATACTTCTCAAAATTTTAAGCAAACTACTTTTTTACTTAATACCATAAATATCTTTAGCAGAAGAAAAAGATAATAGAATGTCATCGTAATAATCTCCTAATAAAGTAAATTCCTTTTTTATTAGCCTTTCATAATTTCTAATAAGCATATGAGGCATACCATAAAATGTACTTTTAAAAATTTCAAAGGAATATCTTCCTTTATTTTCCTTAGTTATTGAACTAATTAAATATACTTCTTTTAAGAACTTAATTACTACTGGAATAATTTGCGAATCATTATGAATAGAATATTGCAAATTTTCCAAATAATTATGATAGTAGTTTTCGTTTCCTACTATCATTGAATAAAATTCACTCTTTAAAACATCAAGATTGACAGATATACCTAAATAATTTGATTTTAAAAGATATCTATATAGTTCTGAGTTACATTTTTCAGGAAAATAGGCTTTTATATATTTTTCTGGACTAATAATATTATGCTCCAATTTTCTAACATATTGAAATAAAAAAAGCGTGCTGTCGCTACTTATAAGCCTAGAATTTTTTCTCATTGATATATACATTTGATCAACAAGAAGTTTAAATAAATGATCATCGCCATGTTCTCTTTCCTTCAATTTTAGAACTATATCCAACTTTTCTTCAACAAAATCTATTATGCAATTCTCATCTATCCATTCAATAATAGATTGCAGATATTTAATTCTATCTTCTTTATAATTTTCAGGTGCAATATATCTTCTAATTCCATCACTAGTTATATTGATACTTAATCCCGAATGTGGAATATTCTTTTCTTCAATGAGTAATTCATTTATTCTTTCTTTTACTAAATATGAAATTGTAAATTTATTCTGAAAATCAAAATCCATATTCTTTTCAAGATCATAGAAAAGCATTAACGAAGTGAAGTCTAAAAAATAAGATAATTCATTTTCAGAAATAACAGGTTTTGTAAACAGTATAGGAATGGTAGTAAACTTACAACCTTTAACGTTGGTTAAATGCAAATATGCATCCACAGGATTCTCTCTAAATATAGACCTTGTTATCTCGGTAAATCCAATACGATAATTATAATAGTCATCAAGTAATTTTTCTTTACGTAGCTTCTCTTTAGTTCCTTGAATACCAAATTGCTCAACTAACATTTTTTCAAAATCTTCAATCTTTTCAGGAACATTGAATGAAACAAACCCAAGGTCATTTACTGGATTTTGAACTTCCCTTTGAATATCGTAATGAAGCCGTAATTCATCATTATATATTTGAAGAATTTCAATACTATTTATCTCATTAGAGATATTGTTATGGATAGTAAACTTATCACCAACCTTTTTCCCAATAAATTTTTTCTGGATTCCATCCTCTTTTATAATATTAAGTTCCTTTTCTTCCTTATTATTTAACAAGTATTTTACCCAAAGCCCTATTTCAATGCTCTCATAACTTTGAAAAAAATCTTGACCAAATAGATGTGATATACCCAAATAATATTTTCTGGCATCTGTATTGGATAGTTCATTAGCCAAATTAAATAATATTCTAGCTCCTTTGTTCTTATTTATATCATTTCTCAACAAAATCTTACTTACATTAACTCCGACAATTTCATTGGTAAATGAATCATTTATACAATTTGAAATCTTACTTAATTCTTCAAAATCCTTAAGTTTTTCTAATGTAATTAAATAAAATAGTAAATACTTCTCTTCATTGGGGAAATTTGTATATAAAATATTGTCAACTTCCTTTAGCGTATTCCAATCATTTTTTTCGAAATTAAGATTATGTTCAATTCCCAATAAATGTTCATCGTTGTAATTGCTATTTACTCTATAAAATTTTAATAAATTAAGTAATTCTTTGTAAATTCCTCTTCCACTTTCAGTGTTACTTCTTAATTTTTGGTGAAGTGTGAGAATATAGAATCTTAAGGTTGGGGAAATAATTGATTTATCTAAATATTTCCTTACAAAAACAATTGCATCCTCGATTCTATCTAAATTATCTAGATTTTCTGCAATTAAGTTTTTACAGTTTATGTCAAAATCATCAGACTCCATCAGAGGTATTAACTTAATGTATAGATCCTCACCATTATAATCGTCAGTATACCTTATTCTGCACGTGACTTCAAATAATGATTTAAAGTCATTATTTATAAATTTCTTTGATATAACCTTTTTTACATAAGTGTCAAACTCTTCTTTTGTTAAAATCCTTTTGAATACATTAAAAAATGCATTCAAAATGTTGAAACCAACTTTTTCATTTATAATATCAACTGAATCTAAATAGTTGTCAAAAACATTTGAAATTTTATCATTCTCATTTGCTAAAAATAAAGTTGTGCCCTTGAACAGATAAAATTCGCTTATTATAATTTCATTTTTCTTTTCATATTCGTCAATAACTTTTAAAGATTTACCAAAGTTCTTACTATAATTAAGTGCTTGACAAAATGTAAACGTATAGAACCAATTTGAATCCGTCAAATCATTGTATACAGATTCGAGATTTTTCAAATCTTCACTCTCTTTTAGTTCAAAGTATTTAAAGTAAAAGTAAAATAATTTTTGATGTTTAATAGAGTCATTTATTTCAGAATCTTTTAATTGATTAATAAATTTCTCCAATAAAACTATACCATCTTTAACAAGTGGGTTGTCTTCAAAAACATAATTCTCACCAGAAATATATCTAATAGGAAAGTCGTTAAATATTTTATTTATTAATAGATCAATTGCAATAATCCAAGCTTGCTTGCTTTCAAAGGTTAGCGTTTGATATTTATTAATTTCAATATTTAACTCGAGTCCTAATTCAGCTAAACCTTCTAAATACTCTAATTTATTTCTTTGAACTAAGAAATAAATAATGTTATGCTGAAAATTATAACCTCTAAGTACATTTTCAGGAATAGAGGCTAGCGTTCTAACAAAATCTTCGGAGCAGAAAAATTTTACATACCAAGCATTTTTATCAAATTCATCTTTTTCTAAAAGTTCATCTGCAAGATTGAGTGATTTTTTCTTATCTCCAACATTCAAATACTCTATACAGGCTCTAGCTTTAATCTTTTCGTCTTTTTTATTAAGCTGGTATGCCTTTATAAATTCTTCAGCAGTAGATGAAACAGAAAAATCAATTAATTCTCTTTTACACAATGCCTTCAGGAATAAAATTTTACTTGAAATTATATCGTTATTAAAACTTATATCTTTTATTCTATTCTCTAATTCCTCTAATAATTGTAATGCCGTTCTTGGTTTGAAAAGGTTTATAAGTCCCTCAATATTTTTTAATTGTTCTTTATATTCTTGAAGAAGAGTTGTTAATCCATCTATATAGTAAGTAACATTATCTCCTAATTGTAAGTCTCCTCCACCCGTGTCTATGCTTCCCTCATTTATGTTTTTACCTATCATAATTATCTCCTATATGTACATCTCCTCCCTTTGTCTCTATTTTCCCCGTGTTAATATTTTTATAATTTGATATTATATTTTCATTCTTAGGTAGAATTTCAATAATTTCTTTTAAATATTTACTGTGAATGGGATTATCTTCAATTGAATTTTCAATTATAGCTTTAACAATTTCCCGCTTTTCGATTTTGACCGGATTCTCCTGCAATTCTCTCAATGCTTTTTTAGGCTTTCCCTCTTTATAAAATAGCGATTTAATCCAGTCAATAGCTCCATCGGACACTTTTTCTCCAACATTTTCAAAAGCACTTTCAAGACCTTTATTTGCTAGCGTTGTAATTATAGTGGTCAAAACTGCTGTTGTAATTATAGGCATAATATGTTCTTTAAATTATTATAAGAATGCAAGTTAATTAATATTCCATCATAACTTAAATACTTTAAACCAAATTTGCCTTCTCTTCCGCTAAACTAATTTCCACAATACTGCCCGAATTAAAGTTTAAAAAGTCAGCTTCAATTCCATCACTAAAAATAATACCTTTTGTTGGCATATTTGATTCTATTATAAGTTTTTTAGTATTAGTGATTAGACCATAACCAATACTTGCCTTAGATGTTTTGCTTAAAAATGGCTCTCTAACTACAAACACAAGTTTGTTATCATCCCAATTGAGTACTGTTCCGCATTTATCTGTAGTACTTTTATGGTAACCATTGATATTGTTTGTCATATTAAAAATTGAACTCAGCCAACCTGTTGAACCTGCACCAGTTGAAACTATAATTCCGCTTGAAGATTGTTGTTCTTTTTTACCACTAAATTCTATGCTGTACCTTGATGATATATGAGAATCTGCTCCAATATAAAAATCATTAAAAGCCAATAAGGTTTGTCCATCATTTAATTGAGCCTTTGCCATCGTAACGTGTTTGGTTTTATAATTACCAGTAACAACGTTTTTGACAACAGTAATTAGATTATTTGGAGTATGTTTTAGTAAAACTCCATCATAACGTTCAGGGTCAGGATTTACTCCAATGATTGGTAAACCATTTACATATTTTGCAGTATTTGCTACCAAACCATCCTGACCAATGACGATAATCAAATCACTATCGGTAAATATGTATGTAGGCAAAAAAGAACGATGAATGATTTTAAATTTCAATGTTTTTGAAATTGATTCTTGAACTTTAGCAAGAG
>DRQI01000027.1 GCA_011330545.1 Flavobacteriia bacterium | reverse complement strand
GGCTGTATCCCTACCAAAGCACTATTAAAAAGCGCACAAGTATATGAGTACTTAAAACACGTAGATGCATACGGATTAAAAGCCAAAGAAATTGATAAAGATTTTAGTGCCGTAATTCAACGTAGCCGCAACGTAGCAGATGGAATGAGCAAAGGTGTACAGTTTTTAATGAAAAAGAATAAGATTGATGTTCTTAACGGAATAGGAAAAGTAAAACCGGGTAAAAAGGTCGATGTAACCGATACCGATAAGAAAACGACCGAATACAGTGCCGGCCATATTATTATTGCCACCGGTGCCCGTTCGCGCGAATTGCCGTTTTTACCCATAGACGGTAAAAAAGTAATCGGTTATCGCGAGGCCATGACCTTATCAAAACAACCTAAAAAAATGATTGTGGTTGGCTCAGGAGCCATTGGGGTAGAATTTGCCTATTTTTATAATGCCATAGGCACCGAAGTTACCATCGTAGAGTTTTTGCCGAATTTAGTGCCTTTAGAAGATATAGAAGTGTCTAAACAATTAGAGCGCTCGTTTAAAAAGTCGGGTATCAAAGTAATGACCAATTCAAGTGTTACTTCTGTAGATACGTCGGGCAAAGGTGTTAAAGCAACCGTTACCACCAAAAAAGGCGAAGTGGTATTAGAAGCTGATGTTATTTTATCGGCGGTAGGCATCAAAACCAATATTGAAAATATCGGATTAGAAGACGTTGGCATTGTTACCGATAAAGACAAAATAGTAGTCAATAAATTTTATCAAACCAATATTCCCGGATATTATGCCATTGGCGATGTAGTTGACGGCCCTGCCTTGGCTCATGTCGCTTCTGCGGAAGGTATTACCTGCGTAGAAAAAATTGCCGGATTGAATCCCGAAGCGATAGATTACGGCAATATTCCCGGCTGTACCTATGCATCACCCGAAATTGCCAGTGTAGGGATGACAGAAGCCCAAGCCAAAGAAGCAGGATACGAATTGAAAATAGGAAAATTCCCGTTTTCAGCCTCCGGTAAAGCCAGCGCTGCAGGTACCAAAGACGGATTTGTAAAAGTAATTTTTGATGCCAAATATGGCGAATGGCTCGGGTGCCACATGATAGGTGCCGGTGTTACCGATATGATAGCAGAAGCCGTGTTGGGCAGAAAACTTGAAACTACCGGGCATGAAGTGTTAAAAGCCATCCATCCGCATCCTACCATGAGTGAAGCCGTCATGGAAGCCGTAGCCGATGCTTATGATGAAGTCATCCATTTGTAGAACACAATATTTGGGGCTATTTTCAGGCGAATTTTTATATAGGGGTAGTTTGGCAATTACCGAACCCTCACGCTATCTGGTACCAAAATGCTGTAATTACCATTGTTTCTAATAACATCACGCACTATCGAAGAACTGATGAATGACGTTTTAGAAGCCGTTAATAAAAAGACGGTTTCTATGCCGGTAAGTTTTCTGTTGGTATGGGCAATGGCTTTTTCAAATTCAAAATCGGCCGGGTTTCGCAGCCCCCGCAAAATAAATCCGGCATCAATTTCTTTGCAATAATCAACCGTCATTCCTTCATACGTGCTTACTTTTACTCTCGGTTGGCTTTTAAATGCTTCTTTGACAAACTGCATACGCTCTTCGAGGCTAAACATATATTTTTTTTCGGCATTGATACCAATGGCAACAATAATTTCATCAAATAGGTGAACGCCTCTATTAATGATGTCATAGTGGCCTAAGGTTAACGGGTCAAAAGACCCCGGAAATAATGCTCTTCTCATTGTATTAGCTGTTTAATCGTTTATGAGTTTATTTGTTTAGCCGAATCAAATTGTAAATTCACAAACTCACTTTTGTGCTGTGTAAGGGTTATTCGTTTATAAAAATAGAAAAATTTCACTAAACGCTTTTTTATCTCTTGCCTTTGGGCGGATTAAGGGAAGATTCAATAGCATTTCCAAATAAGTTTTCTAAACTAATTCCTGCTTTTTTTGCCTGTTGAGGCAACAAGCTCTCTGCTGTTAAGCCGGGTACTGTGTTCATCTCTAAAAAATAGGGCTCATCACCGATAAAAATATATTCAGAACGCGAAAACCCTTTCATATTCAGTATTTTATATACTTGCTTGGCAACCCTTTCTAAGTTTTCTAATTGTTTTTTTGAAATACGGGCAGGGGTTACTTCTTTAGATTTCCCTTCGTATTTTGCTTCGTAGTCAAAAAAGTCATTGCCCGAAATTATTTCTGTTGCCGGCAATACCTTGACAGCACCTTGATACGCTATCACTCCGATAGAAACTTCGGTACCATTGAGAAAGGCTTCTATTAACAATTCATCATCTTCGGCAAATGCTTTTTCAATAGCGGGTATGAGTTGTTCTTTTTGTGAGACTTTAGAAATTCCGAAACTCGACCCTGCATTATTGGGTTTTACAAAACAGGGCAAGCCTACTTTGCTGATGATTTCATCAAGATCATACACATCGCCTTTATTGAAGTAAACAGAAGTAGCTACTTTGACTCCGTAAGCTTTTACCACACTCAAAGTATCCCGTTTGTTAAAAGTCAATGCCATTTGGTAAAAGGGGGCAGAGGTATGTTTGATTCCCAGTAATTCAAGATAGGCCAAGATAGTGCCGTCTTCACCCGGGTGGCCGTGAATGGCATTAAACACACAATCAAACGTAATGTGTTTTCCGTGTACGATAGCCGAAAAATCGTGCTTGTTAATGGCAAATTCATGGCCATCATCGTCTACAACGACCCATTTTTCCTTTAGAATATGCACTTTATAGGGTACATACAAATTCCGGTTTAGATACTGATAAGCAACAGCTCCGCTTTTTAGCGAAATTTCAACCTCCGAGGAATACCCTCCCATAATAATGGCAATATTTTTTTTCATTTAGTTATCATTGGCACAAACAAAAATATCAAAATATTTCGGGTTTTATAAAGTAATATTCTTTTAAGGTGAATTTTAAAAATTCATTCACATTAAAATTTTCAGAGTTTTTCTTAGGTGAATCAAAATTTTTGAAGCACTATCGTGATAATGTAAGAAAATTTTGTGAAATATAAGGAAAACGCTGAAGACCTTTTAGGAACAAAGATAAGAAACAATCTGCTCGTAATTTTTTTATTAAAATAGCTATGGCTATTCTAAAAAAAAATTGCTTCACATCCCTGCCTTGCCGGCAGGCAGGTTATTCCTTATCTTTGTTTTTTAAAAGAATTACGAAGTACATCACGAACTCCAATTTAATAATAATTAGTAGTGAGTAAATGAATTTTTAAAACTCACCTTAAATTATTGAAAAACATACTTTTTGTGTAAGTTTGCAACAGTCAAAAAACAACTGTTTATGTTATTAATAGAATATTTTAAGAGTAAAATTTTTATCAGGACCATTATTACGATACTGGTAAGTGTTGTTATTGGTGTTTTTTTACTCAAATTTTTATTGGGCTACATTACCCACCACGACCAAAAGATTAAAGTACCCGATTTGGCAAAAATGTCGTTGAATGATACTAAAAGAACATTGGAGAATTTAGATTTGAAGTTTAAAATAATTGATTCGACAAGTTTTAATCCTAATTTTCCACCAAAATCGGTCATCAGTCAAGACCCGGAAGCCGGTGATTTTGTAAAAGAAAACAGAAAAATTTATTTGACTTTAAACCCTTCGGGTTACCGGAAAGTAGCCATTCCTAATGTACTGAATAAAACCAAACGCCAAGTAGAAACCCATTTAAAATCGGTAGGTTTTAGAATAGGCGAATATTATTATATTCCTGATTTGGGGCGAGATGTGGTACGGAAAATGAAATTTAAAGGAAAAGAAGTGAAACCGGGGGATATGATACCTAAAAATTCTGAAATCGATTTAGTAATGGGTGACGGTAAAGCCGGAGGAAATTAACGGATACTTTAAAGTAAGCAATGGATGAAAGGGCTTCCCATAGAGAACAAGAAAATTTATACGAACACTATAAGTTTACTGCCGGCGAAGGCCAAGAACCGTTGCGAGTAGATAAATTTTTATTGAATTTTATTGAAAATGCTACCCGCAATAAGATTCAGCAAGCCATCAAAGCCGGAAACGTATTGGTAAATGATACCGTTGTAAAAGCCAATCACAAAGTAAAACCCAATGATGTGGTGCGAGTGGTATTGGCACATCCGCCACATGAAAATTTATTGGTGGCAGAAAATATTCCGCTTGATATTGTCTATGAAGACGATGCGGTTCTGGTGGTGAACAAGCCTGCAGGGATGGTGGTACATCCCGGACACGGAAATTATAGTGGTACGTTGGTAAACGGACTCATCTACCACATCGAAAATTTACCTAAAAATTCTAATGAACGCCCCGGACTGGTACACAGAATTGATAAAGATACCAGTGGGTTGATGGTCGTAGCAAAAACAGAAATGGCCATGACACATTTGGCAAATCAGTTTTTTGACCGTACTACAGAACGCAGGTACTTAGCCTTGGTTTGGGGAAATTTATCGGATGAAGAAGGTACCATTACCGGCCATATCGGCAGAAGTTTTAAAAACAGGCTGCAGATGGATGTTTTTGCTGATGGCGAATACGGCAAACATGCGGTAACCCATTATAAAGTAGTAGAGCGTTTTAGCTATGTAACGTTGGTAGCGTGTAAGCTGGAAACGGGCAGGACACATCAGATACGGGCACATTTTAAATATATAGGCCATCCGTTGTTTAATGACGAACGCTATGGCGGCGAACGTATTTTAAAAGGCACTACGTTTACCAAATACAAGCAATTTGTAGAGAACTGTTTTAAGGTATTGCCACGGCAGGCATTGCATGCCAAGACCCTAGGATTTGAGCATCCGGTAACAAAAAAATGGATGCAATTTGATTCAGAATTACCCGAAGATATGCAATTGGCATTGGAAAAATGGCGGAAGTATACGATACATCAACAAGGATGATTTTTGTAATAGGCCTTTAGTCTTAAAATCCACCTATTAGGCCTTGCCTACACTCTATTTACTTGGCAATTGTAGCAACCCGGATTTGCATTGTGGATTTGAATATAACTTGCCATTTCATTACTAAAAATAACTTTTATTTCGTTTCTAATATCTTTTCCTTCTAGTGTTTTTGCTTCAATCATCATTCCGTTTTTATCATAAACCCTTAAAGACTGCAATCTTTTAAATAGCATTTCCGGAATTTCATTAATTTCTAAATTAACCATTGTCGCATTTTTTCTTATAAAAATTGGCCCACTTGCTTGATAAGGCGACTCAGTTTTATGGTATTTATATGGTAATAGAAGAACTTCTTCGCCTATTTCTGCATCCTCCAGTGTTACCCTACACGGAAACCCCGGTTTTTTATCTACTATTATTTTTATTATGCCTTTTGAATTGAGTTCTTTTTCATTTAGGCCAAATAAATGATTATACTTGTTTTTAATTGCTGATATTTTAAAGTTTGTATTCATATTTAAAGTTTGAGACAGTTTAGAAAGTAGCGTGTTCATTTTTGATAATTTTGTTTTGATTACCTTTTTGATTGTTATTTCGAGTTGATTTTAAAAAAAGTACATCTTTTTTATCAATAGAAGTTTTAATGCCGGATACACTTTTTAACATTTCCAGAGCGCTTCTTGTCATTATTTTAGTTTTATAGACTCATAACTGTTTATAGCGATTTTTCTTTCAGGGTTCCACCTGTAATTCCCTATTTTTCCATCACTTTTTATTACTCTGTGGCAAGGAATTAAATAGGCTATTGGATTTTTCCCTATTGCTGTTCCAACAGCTCTTACAGCTTTGGGGTTATGTATCATTTTAGCGATGTCTTGATAAGTAAGAAGATGGGATGATGGGATTTTAAGTAAAGCTTTCCATACTTGAATTTGAAAAGGTGTTCCAATTAAGTCAAGGCTAATTGGGCTTGTTGGAATTTTCCAGTTTTCAAAATATTTTTGTAGTAATTTACCGTTTCTTGATAATTTATTAAAAAAAAGCGCTTGGTTATATTCAGTTTTAAAACTTTCAATGGTCTGATTATCAAAAGAAATACTGCAAATTCCCCTTTTGGTTTCGGCAATTATAGTATTTCCAAATGGCGTTTCAATTTCTCCATAATAAATGGTTAATCCCTTACCTCTTTTTTTGAATTGGCCGGGAGTACAAGACTCAATTTTTACAAATAAATCGTGTAACCTACTATTTCCGGATAAGCCTACATTATAAGATACTTCTAAAGTAGATTGCCCTTTTCGTAAAGATTCTTTTGCTTTTTCAAGGGTTATAAATTGTAAGTAATCTTTAGGAGAAATACCAACCCATTTTTTAAATATTCGCTGAAAATGAAATTTGCTCAAATGAACATGGTTGGCAATTTCTTCTAATGTTGGTTGTTTAAGGTACTGGCCTTTAATAAAACAGATTGCTTTTGCAATGATATCAAAGTGAAACGTATCTTTCATGTTGCAAAAATCAATATATATTCTTTCTCATTCAATCCGATTGTTGCTCTTTTGCAATGTAGCACAATGTTAAGATAAAGTACCGTTTTAATAAAATTTAATCGGTCGATAAGTGAAGGAAGTTGAATTAAGAAGCGTTTATAGCAAGCAAAGTAAAAATGTTACTTTTTTATAGGCTCAGTAGGTTTTTTTTAAAACCTACTGAGCTTTTTTTTGTAATATTCTAACAATGAACTCGTTTAAACTTTTTCAATTAGCTAAAAAACTCCTAATTTTCGCTTCAATCCAAAAAGTTTAAACGAGTTCAATATCGTAAATCTTTTTACTGAATAGTTTTATTAAAGTCGATTTGTTTTTTGTTTCAAAATTGCCCATTTGCACAATAGATTGGGTAAGTAAGTGTTTTACTAATACTTGAAATGCTAGTTGTAAACCGATTTTTTTTCATTTTTTACTGTTTTTCTACGACTTTTTTATAATGATTCATTTCTGAAATTGAATTTAAAAAAGGTTGCATTAATTTAAAAAACGGCTTAAATGTTTTATGTTTTCTAAAGCCATTTAAGTGTGCGTTAGTGGATGTCCATTCTATTCGCCAAATAAATAATAAGGTATTTTCTTCGCAACGAGCAACTTCATAATTTAAACAATCGGGATAATCAGCAATAATTTTACAAGCCTGATTAATTGTTTGGATGAAGATATTACAGTTCTTTTCTTCAATTTTAAATCTTATATATTCTATACTACTCATTTGTTATTTTTTGATTAACTCTATATTGATATCAAGAGTAACTTCATTGCCAACTAATAACTCTCCGGTACTTAGATTTCCATTCCAAACTAATCCGAATGCAGTTCGGTCTAACACTCCGCTAATTTTAAATCCCGCTTTTGTATTTTTATACGGGTCAATTACCGTTCCTTTGTAAATGACATCTAAAGTGATTGGTTTGGTTACACCGTGCATTGTAAGAAGTCCGGTAAGTTTATACTTGTTTTTACCAACCGATTTGAAGGTTTTACTTTTAAAAGTAATAGAAGGATATTTCTCAATATCAAAGAAATCAGCAGACTTTAGGTGTTTATCTCTTTTCGCATCTTCAGTATTAATGCTACTTACATCAATAATAAAGTTGAATTTTGCATCAGAAAAATCAGGTTTGTCAGAAAGTACAATTCCATCAAATTTGGTAAATTTACCCTCTGTTTCAGAAATTCCAAAATGTGAAATGGAAAAAGAAACTTTTGCGTGAGATGCGTCATAACCCCATTTTACGGTTTGAGCAAAACTGTTTGTCTGATAGATGGCTACTGTTATAAATAGAATAAATATTTTTAATGATTTCATAATTTTAAATTTTAATATGTTATTAAATTAATAGCAGGAAATATATGTTGATACCCCCTGCCTGTTTTTGTAATTAACTATTTTTCAAGGCGTTAATTATTGTTGAAACTTCAACTCTATTTCTATAATCACCCCCTTCTGTACTTGCAAAAGATATTGTTCCGTCTTGACTAATTATAAAAACAGCAGGAATAGGGATTTCTTTAGAATCGTCAGAGTAATGTGCGTCAAAATCAAAACCTAAAGCTGCCATTGTATTGATAGGGGTGTCATCATTTTTAAAAACAGTAGTGTATTGGCGTGCAACAATATTTCCATTGTCACTCAATACTTCAAATTGCAACTCATTTTTCTCTTTAATATTCAACGATTCGTTTGGAGTTTGAGGGGAAATGGCAACCAATTGAGCACCGGCATCTTGTATTTCAGATAATGCTTGCTGATATTGATTGAGTTGTAAATTACAATACGGACACCAAGTTCCTCTGTAAAAAGTTAACACTACTTTACCGTTTTCTAATAAGTCAGAAAGTTTGATGGTTTCTCCTGTCGCATTAGAAAGCGAAAAGTCAGGAGCTTTATCTCCTTTGTTTAACTTTAAAATAGAAACATGCTTTTTTTGTAATGCTTTTGCATCTTTGTCAAAAACCTGTAAAGCTTCGGCGGGAAGCATATTACTTAGATTAGCTCTTAATTCTTTTAATCCTTCAAAATAGGAAGGAATTTGTGTTTTTTCACTCATTTTACTTTGTCTTAAATTATGTCAATATTGACAATACAAAGCTGACTGAAAATCGAATGGTTAAAAATGAACTGGTTTATGAAATTCTCTTGAACTAGTTCAAGATTTTACTGGACAAGTTTTCTGATTTTGATTAAAAATTAAATGTGCTGCCGTTTTTTAATAGTAGTAGTCATTATAATTGAAGTGAATGCTTTTTTATCTTCGTCTGTTGGCGAAACGTGACGTTTATAGGCCTAGTAGGTTTTAACATACTAGGCCTGTGCTTATTATAACCTTTGAGAAATGCCTTGGATACAGTTTTCTTTGATTGCCGTTGCTTGTATTTTTTAAATTGTGTATTGTTTTTAGTGGTAGCGGCAATCTTAAAACGGATTTGTTGCCCAAACGGTTACTTCGGGTACAAATCCTTTATCGCGCATTTCTACAATGGAAATAATGGTATGGGCAATATCTTCAGCTCCTAATTTGTTTGATTCTTCGACGCGTTCTTTTCTTGTTGCATCTGCAAAGGCTGTAGTTACTTCACTCGGATTTACCAGTGATACACGAATATTGTCTTTTCGTAATTCTGCTTGCCAAGATTGTGTCAGGCCCCGAACCGCAAATTTTGATGTAGCATAAACACTCCCTCTGGCAAATCCTTTTAAACTTGCTGTAGAGCCAATGTTTATGATATTGCCATAGTTTTGCTTTTTAAAAACAGGCACTATTTCTTGTGTTAGTAAAATTAGGCCAAAGACATTCGTATTGTAGACATCCAATAAATGTTGTTCGGTAATTTCACCCAATAGGGGGAACACGCCAATGCCTGCATTATTAATCAATACATCTACTTTGCCACCTAATAGACCAATGGCTTCTTTTGCTTTTTCAGGAATTGATTTTAAATCGCTGATATCAAACAGAAATGGGATGGCTCCCAATTCTGTTGCAACTTCTTGTAATTTTTGATAATCTCTTCCTGTAATTACAACGGTAGCACCTTGTGCTATAAATTTTCTTGCTGTTTCCTTGCCAATACCTGAGCTTCCGCCGGTAATTAGCACCTTTGAGTTGTTTATTGTCATATAATTATTTTTGAATTGTTAAGAGATGTTCCATTTGCAAAGCGTCTTTTACTAACGATTCTTGTATCGGAAAAACTTTGTTATTATACGCTATAACACCGTAATCAATGCCTGCAACTACCCTGTCTGTACGAGTTCCTTTTTCTGCTTCTACAAGTGATGCAATTTTATCGGCTACTAATTGTGGGTTGGGGGCTTCGTCAGTTGCATAAAAACCTTCAAAATTTTTCAACATTGTATGCGGAACATCTTTATGGTCGCCATAAGCATTGAAAACTTCTTGATTTTCTTCCTTAGGGCCGGTAAATAACAAGTTGGTTCCGAATGGCCCAGGCTCAACAATACTTACTTCAACCCCAAAAGGAGCCAACTCGTACCGCAGGGCTTGCGAATAGGCTTCCACAGCGTGTTTGCTCGCACAGTAAATTCCGAAATACGGAAACGTTAATCTTCCTGCTAATGAAGTTACATTTACTATGAGTCCTTCTCTTTGTTTTCGCATAAACGGCAGCACGGCATTTGTGGTGCGTAAAATTCCGAAGAAATTTGTTTCAAATTGTTCTTTTGCTTGTTGAATGCTGTAGGCTTCTGTGATTCCAACAAACATATACCCTGCATTGTTTATCAAATAGTCAATGGTACCCTCAACATCTACGATTGATTGTATGGCCTTAATAACCGATTGGTCACTGTTCACATCCATATCGGCCACAGAAATAGACAGGTTTTCTTGTTTGGCGATTTTTAATAATTCTTCTTTTTTTGGAGCATTGTTGGTTTCGCTGTTTCGCATTGTTGCCCAAACGTTAAATCCTTTTCGCGCTAATGTTAAAGCTGTTAAATAGCCAAAACCGCTGCTACTCCCGGTAATTACTACTGTTTTGTTTTTTGATGTTTTCATGTTGTAAAATTTTAAATTGTTATTAATAATTAGACCAGTCTATTAGTAATGGGATAAAAAAAATTAAAGTATATACTTCTTCAAGTAACGTATAAAGATTTTGATAGAATCGGTATTTTTAGCCGATTTCATTCGCAATAACGCCCCTTCCCACATGGTAAGGACAAAGTCACTAAGTATTTTAGCCGATTCATCTTTCTTAATATTTCCTTCATCTTGTCCTTTTAAGATACAGTTTTCGAAAACTTCTTGCCACTTGGCCAATTCGTTTGCCACTGAATGACTAAACGATTCAGAAAAATCAGACAGCTCGATACTACAATTGCCAAGCAAACAACCTTCCTTAAAATTCTTAGCTGTATATACCTTTTGCATATCTTCAAAGAATGAAATAATTCGTTGTTTGTGTACTTTGGTATCGTCTGCTAAATACTTTTTAAGAATGGATAAGGCGTTTTTTGAATAGTATTGAATTACCTGCAAGCCAAAATCTTCTTTACTTTTAAAATAATAGTAGAAAGAGCCTTTGGGAATATTGGCTACTTCTAAAATTTTATTGATGCCTACGCTATGGTAGCCATTTTTTAGAATTAAATCAGTTCCTATTTCCAAAATATTTTCTACTGTTTCTGCTTTCATAAAATTACTATTAGACCAGTCAGTCTACAAAAGTAGTATTTATTTTCTAAACACAAAATATTTTTTAAATTTTTATGTATTGTTAGT